>DATHJM010000313.1:0-5038 GCA_035489775.1 Burkholderiales bacterium | reverse complement strand
GGCCGTCAGGCGCAGGCTGCGCTGCTGGGTTTCCGGCTGCAGCTGCAGCACGGTCACCTCGCCCGTCGAAGCCGCCTCGACCGCCTGGATCATCTGCGCCCACGGAAGGGTCAGCTGCCGCACCGCCGCATCGATGATCTTCGCTTCCTCGTCGAGCCGTTCCTTGGGTACGGCGCGCTGCGGCCGCCGGTCGACGTTGAGCAGGCCTTGCGCCGCATCGAGCGCGGCGAGCTGGTTCCGGGCGTCGCGATGGCGCCAGACGATGCCGCCGGCGACCGCGAGCGCGACGATCAGCACCGACGCGCCTATCCACCACGGGCGGCGCGGGGCCGCGACGTAATCGAGCTCGATCCGGTTCGGGCTCATAGTGCGCACAGCGCCATGGCGTACGGCTCCGCCTCGGCGGGAGGCAAGCCCTCCGCCGGGGCGAGCGCAAGGCTCCTGAAAGTCCACCCCTCTGCTTCGGCCGGAGGGGTTTTGCCGTTCCGGGGCGCGTGGACATAGACGCCCTCGGATGTTCCCTCTCCGCCGACCCGATGCCGCTCGCGATCCAGCAGCTCCGCCCACCGGCCCGGCTCTTCGAAGTTTCCCCGGGTATTGAGCACGGCCGACAATAGTCCGCCTTCGAGGCGGGCGAGGCAGGCGCGCTGCGGCTCTACGAGCAGAAACCACGCGCGCTCGCCTTTGAGGTGCTTGCGCCACCGGTTGAAGGCAGACATCAGGTAGGGCTGGACCGACACGAGCTTCGCCCTGGCAGCCGCGGGAAACGCGGCGCGAACGGCTTGCACGAGCGACGAATCGACCGCGCTCGCGATGCGCGTCGAGCCGGCCGGGCCTGAGCTCAGCCGCAGGTCCCAATCCTTGCTTCGCTCGCCGTGGACCTTGGCAAAGCAGTACCGGACGAACGCGGTCTGTTCCTCGGCGTTTCCCAGGCCCTCGCTCCAGGGGACCGGGATAAAGCGCGCAAAGTGGTTGGAGAGCACGACGGTTACCTCCGCATTCGCGTCTCTCGTTTCCCCGGCGAGCTGTACCAGAGCCGCCACCGCGCCCTGCCAGGGCTCCGCGCCGAGAGCCGGGTCGCACGCAATCGTGCGCTTTTCGCCCACGCGGGGGCGAACCACGCCCGAAATCCGCAGGAGCGCAAGCGAATCCGGAGCGAGCGCAATCAGGATCCGGTCGCTAGATAAACGTAACACGGTTGATCTCTTCCAAAGTGGATTCACCGCTCTTCACGGCGTCAAGCGCAGCATCGCGCAGGAAGCGGGTGCCGCTCGTCCGGGCGGCCTCCTTCAACTGGCGCACCGGGGCGCGGGCGGTGATCAGCTCGCGCAGCTCGTCATTGAGGATCATCAGTTCGGCGATCGCCTTGCGCCCCTTGTAGCCGGAGCCGCGGCACTCGCGGCAGCCGCGCCCGATGCGAAAGTGGAACGACGCCGCCTGCGCCTCGGTGAGGCCGGACTCCCTGAGGAGGACCGCGTCGGGCCGGCAGTCCTCGCCGCAGTGCGGGCAGACCAGCCGCACCAGGCGCTGCGCCAGGATCGCATTCAGAGCGGAGACGAAGCTGAACAGATCGACGTTCATGTGCACGAAGCGGCCGATCACGTCGAATACGTTGTTCGCGTGGACGGTGGTGAAAACGAGATGCCCCGTGAGCGCCGATTGCACCGCGATGTTGGCCGTCTCCGGGTCGCGTATCTCGCCCACCATGATCTTGTCGGGATCGTGCCGCAGGATCGAGCGCAGCCCGCGCGCGAACGTGAGCCCCTTCTTCTCGTTGACCGGGATCTGCAGCACGCCGGCGAGCTGGTATTCCACCGGATCCTCGATGGTGACGATCTTGTCCTGGCCGGTGTGGATCTCGCTGATCGCGGCGTACAGCGTGGTGGTCTTGCCGCTGCCGGTCGGGCCGGTGACGAGCAGCATCCCGTACGGCTCGTGAGACAGTCGCCGCAGCGCCTGGATGTCGTCCTTCTCGAACCCGAGGCTGTCCAGGGAGAGCTGCTGCCGCGTGCTTTCGTAGAGCGACTGCTTGTCGAGCACGCGCAGCACGGCGTCTTCGCCGTAGATGTTGGGCATGATCGAGACGCGGAAATCGACCGCACGCCCGCGGTCGAGGGCCTTGAAGCGGCCGTCCTGGGGAACGCGCCGCTCGGTGATGTCGAGCTCGGCGAGCACCTTCACGCGGGAGATCGCCTGCTCGGCCTGCTTGGTGTCCTGGATGAACTTGATCTGCGAGAGGATGCCGTCGATGCGGAACTTGATCACCAGCCCCGCGGCGATCGTCTCGAGGTGAATGTCGCTCGCGCCGATCATCAGCGCGTCGCGCAGGGTCGAGCGCACCAGCCGCACGACTTCGCTCGATTCCTCGCTGATCGCCCTGAGCGAGAGATCCTCGATGCCGCGCGTCTCTTCGCTGACGACGGTGGCTCCGGCGCGCACCGCGTCGAGCGCGTGCAGGGTCTCCTCGTGACTCGCGATGAACGCCACCAGGTCGCCCCGGTGCACCAGGCGCCAGGAGAACTCCTGGCGGATGCGCTCTTCCGCCCAGGCCTGCTGCTCGCCGGAGAAGGGGTCGTCGGTCACCAGCCACAGCGCGCCTTGCTCGCCGCGCACCAGCGCGCAGCCGCGCTGGGAGCCCTCGCTGAAGGGCAGCACGTCGAAGGCCGGCGCCGCGCTGCGGAGCTCATCCATGCGCATGACCTGGATCCTGAGCGTCGCGCCGAGCCGGGCGACGAACGCGTCCGGGTCGAGCCCGAGCTTCGCCTCGAGGACTTCGACGAGCCGCCGCCGCGCGACGGCCGCCGCGGTGCGCGCCTCCTCGATTTCGCGCGCGTCGATCGACTTCGCCTCGACGAGATTCACTTCAGGCTCCCGGCAAGCTCGAAGATCGGCATGTACATGAGAACGACGATAGCGCCGATCACCAGGCCGATCGCCGCCATCAGAAGGGGCTCGAACAGCCGCGCGAACCAGTCGACCCAGCGCGAGATTTCCTCGTCGTGAAACTCCGCGATTCTCTCCATCATCTCACCCATGTTGCCGCTTTTCTCGCCGACGGCGAGCATTCGCAGGGCGATGGTCGTGGTGAGGCCGTTGGCTTCCATCGCTTCGGAAACGGGACGGCCTTCGCTGACCGCGCGGCTCGCCATCGCCAGCCGCGCGCGCAACACGGGGTGCAGCAGCTCCGCGCCCATCTGGAGCGCGGTCAGGAGCGGCGTGCCGCCTCGCAGGAGCATGCCGATGGTGCGGTAGAAACGCGCAAGCTGGTAGAGCTTCAAGCGCTCGCCGATCGTTGGAAGCTTCCAGAGCAAGTTCTCGATCCGGGCCTTGACCGAAGCGTTCCGCAGCGCGTACACCGCCGCGATCGCGAGTCCGGCGAGGGTGCCCAGCACGAGAGCGCCGTGGCCCTCCACCAGCTGGCCCCATGAAAGCAGGAGCTTCGAGAAGACCGGGAGATCGACTCCGCGCTCCTCGTAGATCCGGCTGAAGCGCGGCACGACGTAGAACAGAAGGAACAGGCTCACCAGGCCCCCCACGCCGATGAGAAGCGCCGGGTAGATGGCCGCGTTGACGAGGCGTTTGCGGATCGCTTCGATCTGGTTCTGGTAGGCGACGTAGCGCTCGAGCGCCGGAGCGAGGTCGCTGGTCTTTTCGCTCGCCTGCACGGTGGAGACGTAAAGAGGCGGGAAGGCCAGCGGAAACTGCTGGAGCGCCGAAGACAGGGAATTGCCCTGGCGCACGATCGCGCAGACGCGCTCGAGCAGGGCACGGAATTCACTGCGGTGCTCGCGCTCGCCGAGCGTTTCGATGGCTTCGACCAGGGGAAGCCCCGCCTTGAGCAGGACGAGCAGCTCCTGGCTGAACAGCACCAGCGGAAAACGTGCATGGAACCCGCGCCAGGGTGCGCCGAAGCCCGCGCGCGCGCGCACGCCGAGCACGGTGTAGCCGCGGCTCTCAGCCTGCTGGACCGCGCTCGCCTTGTCGAGCCCGTGCAGGTCGAGCGACTCGACCCGTCCATCCGGGCTGACCGCCTTGAGTTCGAACCGCATCGTCCAGGTGCCGCGCTAGTGGTTGGTGATGTCGGCGTTCTCGCCCGCTCCTCCCGGCTGGCCGTCCTTGCCGAAAGAGAGGATGTCGTAGTCGCCCCGTTCCCCGGGCTGCTTGTACACATAGGCCTTGCCCCAGGGATCGAGCGGCACGTCTTTGCGCAGGTACGGGCCGTTCCACTTCGGCTCGTTCTGCGGGCGGTTGACCAGGACGACGAGTCCCAGCTCGGTGGTCGGATAGTGGCCTGTGTCCAGGCGGTACTGGTCGAGCGCTTTCTCGAGCGCGTCGATCTGGGCCTTGGCCGTGGTGACCTCGGACTTCCCGACCTGGCCGAAGTAGCGCGGTGCGACGTATCCGACCAGGAGCCCGATGATGACGACGACCACCAGCAGCTCCAGAAGGGTGAATCCGCGAGCGCGCGAGAAAGAAGCTGGGTTCATGGTTCGGAACACGCGGGCAGTATACGCTGCGCCCGGCCACCGCCTGAAAGCAAGCTTACGGCCGCGCGAGGGTGGCGACGACGTTCTGCTTCGGCTGAGCGGCCGAAATCTTGACCGGATTGGCGGGTTTGCGTGCCTTGGAGGGCGCGCGATAGACGATGAGCCTCTGGCCGGTGGTGAGCACGCCGACGTGGTTCCATCGGAGCAGGCTGTCGGTGCTGACGCGATAGCGCCTCGAAATTCCGTAGAGCGTTTCGCCTTTCCTCACGATGTGCACCAATCCGCCTCTGCGCGTGGCAACCTGGACCGGAGGGCGGAACACGGCGGGCAGGGGCTCGGCGCCGACGCCCGATCCCTTGAGCGGCAGCAGCAGCTGAAATCCCGGGCCGACTTTCGTGCGCGAGGTGATGCCGTTCGCGAGCTTGAGCTTGGAGAGCGCGATGGCGTGTTTGGCGGCGAGCCGGTCGAGGTTGTCGCCCCCTTTCATCGTATACGGCTGCCAGGAGGTGAGCGGCTGGTCGTAGGCGTCGAGGTTCCTGCGGAACGCGTCC
>DATHJM010000312.1:0-3479 GCA_035489775.1 Burkholderiales bacterium | reverse complement strand
CCGCGTCCACACCATTTCGGCAAAGCGACGCATGGAGTTCGTCAAAACGGTTTGCGTCCCGCGGCCACAGCTCGTGCACTACGCGGCGACGCGCTTCGCCTGCTTTCTGCTTTCCTCCGTGAGTCTGCATTTCGTGCCGCGACGACGCACTCTAAGTCTGAGTGACGCCAGGTCATCAAAATCCATGTCGATTCTCAGCGACGATCGCGATCGAGTGCATCTCGAATTTGACGCTTGCCGCTTGTTTGGCGGCGTTTTGCCGCGAAATAATTCTTGCTGCTTTGCTAATTATGTGCAATGCTGCCGAAATATTTTTTCGGTGATCGCGAAAGATTGAACGAAAATTTTTCTTCCAAGCCGCTCGCTCCCAGTGTCGAGAGGCGAAGAGATTCGGTTCGACGGGGATTATTCCGGCGACTGAATAGGCCGTCGCAGCATGGACGGGCTTCGTGCTTTCCTTCCTTAACTTACGATGGAGGCCAGTGATGGCGAAGAAGAGAAAAGCCAAAAAGGCAGCGAAGAAAAAGAAGAAGTAGATAGCGCTAGGAGACCCGCCAGACCGCCGGAAATGCGGTCAGGAAACGCAGGGCGGGGAAATCGGCCGGGAAAGCTGC
The DNA here is from genome assembly GCA_035489775.1 of Burkholderiales bacterium. GTDB lineage: Bacteria > Pseudomonadota > Gammaproteobacteria > Burkholderiales > SG8-39 > VBDM01. Next base: position 2,865 of record DATHJM010000312.1, on the reverse strand, counting down.
GGCGAAACCGGCAGCGCCAAAACGGAAACGGCGGTTCGACTGCCCTCCGTCGCGGTCGCGCCCGGGGCAGGACCTGCCCCGAACCCCGCAGCAGCTCGGTCGTTCACGCCCTGAGTGCGGGTTGAGAATGGACTGCGGTCGGTCCGGGGCCTTGCGCTCCGAACCGAACCGCAGACATTCGGTTCAGATCATTTTTTCAGTTTTTCCAGAAAATTCTTCCGGAATTTTGCGACCTTCGGTCGGACCACGAATGCGCAGTAGGGCTGCGCGGGGTTTCGCCTGAAGTATTCCTGATGGTAATCCTCCGCCACGTAGAACTTTGACGCCGGCACGACTTCGGTGACGATCGGGTCTTCGTAGATCTTGGCCGCACTGATATTTGCAATGACTTGCTCCGCCGCTGCCTTCTGCTCGGCAGAATGGTGGAAGATTGCCGACCGGTACTGCGTCCCGACATCGTTGCCCTGGCGGTCGAGCGTGGTCGGGTCGTGGATCACGAAGAACACCTCGAGGATTTCCTTGAATGACACCAGCTTCGGGTCGAAGGTGAGTTGGACTGCTTCGGCGTGGCCGGTTTCTCCCGAGCAGACGTCCTCGTAGCTGGGGTTCGCCGTCTTGCCTCCCATGTAGCCGGACTCGACTGATTCCACGCCCCTCAGATCGTCGAAGACGGCCTCCAGGCACCAGAAACAGCCCCCGGCGAGAGTAGCGATTTCTTTCCCTGCGTCGGTCATGTCGTTTTGCCTTTTTTTGCGGTTAGCGTGCTATTTTGTCGGTCGAGGTCGACCGCATTACAGTATGCCGAATTCGGTCCGTGGCCAAGCCCGGCGCGCCGTACCGGCCCCTTGGAGGAATCGAACATGAGTCTCTTGCGCAGCCTGCTCGCCGCCGTACTCGTCGCCCACGCGCTCGCCTGCTCTGCCCAGCAACCCGCTCCCGGACAGGCAGTAGCTACATTTGCGGGCGGCTGCTTCTGGTGCATGGAACCGCCCTACGACGCCTTGCCGGGAGTCATATCCACGACCTCCGGCTACATGGGGGGAACCAAGAAAAATCCCAGCTATGAGGAGGTGTCCTCGGGGACAACGGGTCACGCAGAGGTCGTGCAGGTCGTCTACGATCCGAAGAAGGTGAACTACGAAAAACTCCTCGAAGTATTCTGGAAAAACGTCGATCCTACCGTGCGAGACCGGCAGTTCTGCGACATCGGCAGCCAGTATCGCACGGCGATCTTCTATCACACCGAAGAACAGAAACGTCTCGCTGAGGCCTCCAAAGGGATGCTCGCGAAGACCAAACCGTTCAGGGACGATATTGTCACGCCCGTCGTGCCCGCAGGGGAGTTCTGGCCCGCCGAAGACTATCACCAGGATTTCTACGTCAAGAATCCGGTGAGGTACAAGTTCTACCGAACCGGTTGCGGACGCGATGCCAGGTTGAAGCAGTTGTGGGGCAGCGTTCCGCATTGACTCGGGTAGCCGATACGCGTCAGTTGACATCGTGAACGACCCTCGCATCGAGGTCGCACCCGAGCCCTCCAACCAGCCGCCGCCCCTGGCCGGCTACAACGCCTGGTCGGGGGACCGGATCCTAGTGGAGGCGGTGAAACGCGAAGGCGGTGGCTGGATCGCCGAGCGCGCAAGCCGCATGGGTGAGCTCGTCGGCAGCGAGCGGATGCAAACGCTCGCCATGCAGGCGAACCGTTACGCGCCCGAGCTGAGAACCCACGACCGGTTCGGCAATCGTATCGACGCGGTCGAATACCACCCGGCGTACCACGAGCTGATGGCGCTCGCTTTCGGCGCCGGGCTGCACTCGCTCGCCTGGACGGACAAGAGAGAAGGCGTGTGGGTCGCGCGCGCGGCGCTCAACTATCTGTGGAATCAGGGCGAAAATGGCGTCGCCTGCCCGGTGACCATGTCCTTCGCCGCGGTGCGGGTACTGCGCCACAGCGCGAAGCTCGCCGAAGAGTGGGAGCCCAAGCTCCTTGCCTGCGACTACGATCCGCGCCCGCTACCCCTCGCGCAAAAGCGCGCCGTTACAATCGGCATGGCGATGACCGAGAGGCAGGGCGGCTCGGATCTTCGCGCCAATTCATCACGAGCGGCGCCTCTGGGGGGAGGCGAATACGGGCTCTCCGGGCACAAATGGTTTTGCTCGGCTCCGATGAGCGACGCCTTTTTCACCCTTGCGCGTACCGAGGCTGGGCTTACCTGCTTTTTCGTGCCGCGCTCGCTTGCCGACGGCATCCGTAATCCCTTTTTCATCGAGCGTCTGAAGGACAAGTGCGGCAACCGCTCCAACGCTTCCTCCGAAATCGAGTATCGCGGCACCCGCGCGCGTGTCGTCGGAGAGGAAGGGCGCGGCATCGCCACGTTGATCGAAATGGCGCACCTCACGCGCTTCGATATCGTCGTCGCCTGCGCCGGGATGATGCGGGCAGCCCTCAACCAGGCACTGCACCACGCCGCGCATCGCCGGGCCTTCGGACGGCGGCTCATCGAGCAGCCGCTGATGCAGAATGTGCTTGCCGATCTCTCCCTCGAGGCCGAGGCGGCGGCGCTGCTGGCGTTTCGCCTTTCGCGAGCCTTCGACCGCGCGGGAGGTGACGAGCGCGAGCGGCTCTTGATGCGCCTGATGACACCGATCGCGAAGTACTGGCTGTGCAAACGCCTGCCTCCGCTCGTCGTGGAGGCAATGGAATGCCTGGGGGGCAACGGTTACGTGGAGGAAGCGCCGCTCGCGCGCCTTTATCGAGAAGCCCCGCTGAACGGAATTTGGGAAGGCTCAGGAAACGTCATCTGCCTCGACGTACTCCGCACGGTCGAGCGCGAGCCAGGCAGCATCGAGGCGCTGCTCGCGGAG
>DATHJM010000311.1:0-17972 GCA_035489775.1 Burkholderiales bacterium | reverse complement strand
GTCCTCCTGCTCGTGGTGGGCATTCGGAATGCATCGTCGATGGCGCCGGGCCTACCTGCGCCCCTTTTGCGAGACCCAGATGACCATGTCCCATGCATTCCGAATGCCCACCACGAGCAGGAGGACCAGGGCGACGGCGATACCGTGCAATGCCAGAGCGGCCTGCAGCCAGACGCCGATTCCGGAGAGCAGAAGCAGGAAATAGCCTGCGAACGGCAGGCCGATGAACCAGATCCAATCCAGGAACGGGAGCTTGTGGTGGCGCCATTGTTGATGTGCCCTGGTGTACAGCAGGTACCCCAGCGAGGCGACCGCCCCCGCGCAAAGCAGCGCGCCAATTATCTTCGCCGGCAGGCTTGGCGCCATCAGCATCGCCGAGACGACAAGCGTGGTGGTGAAATAGACGGCGTTCGGCGAAAGGAACGCCCTTACGCTGTGGCCCTGGCGTTCTGCTATGACCTGTGGTCCCAGGGACACGACGACGAATAGCAGGCCAGTCAAGGTTACGCCGGCGGTACCGATAAGAAGGTAAAACTCGTGCCACGTTTCCAACTGATGTGTCCAAGCCTCGTCCATGTGCGGCCTCACCGTGTAGTCAATGAGAGGACCACTGCGTATACCAACGCATTCCACACCACTATCGAAACGCCGGCCACAAGCTCCAGCTGACGCGGCATCCCGCGCGGGTAGACCAAGCGTCCGATGTAGTGCTCCACAAAACCACCCGAGTATTCCAACTGGCCGGCGCGATTGCGCAGGAACTTTTCTGCCGGCGTCAGCGGGCAGGTCCAGCTCATGAGGTTCACGACCGAAGCCCACAGCACCACCGGAACATGCACCCATGGCCATGCGGGGCTGTAAAAGGCCAACACCCCTCCAAAGACAGCAAACGCCACGAAAAGGAAGTGCGCCAACAATACCAAATCCGCGCCGATGCGATATAGCATGCCGGTAAGCTGCTTGCCGTCTAACGTTTGACATGAGCGGCCGACGGGGGCCGCAGGCCGGAGGAGGTCCGCTCGGTGGAAGGGTCAGGCACCTTCAGCCTCCACAAACTTGGCAATGCCTGCGTACTCGTATGTCGTGATTTCATACGGATTGCCATCCGGGTCCGAGAAGTACAAGGACCACGCCACTTGATGGTCTTCGGCCTTGAGAGTCCGACCAAGCTTACTGGAAAGATGCGTGCGCCAGGCCATGAACTCCAGAGCAGATACTCCAAGGGCGATAGTCGAGCGACAAGGCCGCGTACTGCGCTCGAACAGCGCCAGATGCACGGTACCTGATGCATTCCCGATTGTCAGCGGACCGCCATCGATGACCCATGCCTCGAGCTTGGCGACGCGAGTGAAGCCGAGAACTTCCGCGTACCAGCGCTCCGAGGCGGCGCGATCAGCGACAAAGACGTGGATGTGATCGACGCGATCCAGTAACGGTGCCATGCGAGTGTCTCAAATTCGGAGTGCTCTACCGTCCTGAGAGCGGTGCGAGTCCGGCCTTCGAGATTGCCGGCGCTGCTTCGGAGGATGCAAGAAAGCGAAGCAACGCTCCGGCCGCCTCCGGTTGCCTGGCCGCGTTTCCAAGCGCCGCCGAGAAAAAAGTGTCCTGCTGCAGCTCGGCCGGAATCGCGCCGACGAAGCTTACCCCGGGCACGTGTATCAGTTCGCTGACCTGCTGAAAACCGATCTCCGCCTCGCCGCGCGCCACGACCGCCGCCACCGGCTCGCCCGACGGCGGTCCCCTCACCTTGCGGCTCTTGCTCGCCACCTGGTCGGCTACACCCAGCTTTGTATAGAGCGTCGTCGACAGATAGATTCCGCTTGCGCTGTCCGAGTACGCGATCGATTTTGCGTTCAGCAGTGCGCGCCTGAACGCGTCGACACTGCCGATGTCCGGTTTCTCGGCCCCGGCGCGTACGACCATGCCTATCTGCGAGCGCGCGAGGTCGACTTTGCTGCCAGCCCGTACCAATCCCTGGCGGCTGAGATCATCGATCGATGCGCCAACCATGATCACGACATCGGCGGGCTCACCCCGCTTGAGGCGGTTGGGAATCGCTTCCGGGGAATCCCCGAGTGACGGGCCGCGCGTCGTAACCAGGCGATGGCCGCTGCTCCGCTCGAATGCGGGCGCCAGCTCGGAATAAGGCTGGTAAAACCCGGCGGAGATCATCACGTGCACGTCGGCCGCGGGCGCCGCACCCGCGATCAAAAGCGTTGCCACACCCGCTAGACCGGAAGACCATCGAGCAAACGATTCCTGTTTCATGAGCTTCCTCCGTCTGGATCGCACATCACACGCGTTGCCATCGTGCCACAGAATGTCTGAGTTCAGTGGCTGGCAAAGGCTTCATGGGCACCCCTTTGAAACCCTGAGCCCCTTCAGGAAGGCGCGGCGAACTGCCAACACGAGTGCGAACAGGATAGGAGTTGATCGGCGCACGGCGCTGATCACGGACAAGGGACTTCCGATGCCGTGGGCAAACTGCTCAGCAAAGAAAACGACAGAGACAGGGCGTTGCTCGTTTGGCCCTCGGGAATCTCAAAGATATTGATGGCACCATCAGAGGCCCCGCAAACAGCCACATGGGCAAGACCGTCGATCCCACACGCGGACGACAGGACAACAATGCCTGCATTTGTGAGTTCAAGGCTCATGGCCGCAGGCGGCGTTCCCCCGCCAGTGCACTGCACAGAGCCACGGGACTTGAACACCATATTGCTTGCCGGGGGATTTTCGTCGCCTCCGCAGGCAACAAGCGCGCTCAACGTGAAAAGAGCCAGCAAGCATCTCCACATCTCTTCCTCCGATGAAACCTGACGATTCGCTGGTATGCGTCAGGCGATGTCACTTAGCCCGGGTGTGCGCTTGCGCCCATGAATCATTGCCGCCACCAGATTCTCGCGGTGGCGGAAGCAAGCGGTCGCCACGCCGGCGACGTGCAGCGTCGCAAGCGCAAGCAGTACGTTCGCGCACCATTTGTGCAGCTTCTCGACCCATTCGATGCCCCAGTAGGTCTCGGTTGTAAATAGCCAGCCCGTGGCCGACGTTGCCGCGACAGCGGCCAGGAGGGCAACGATCATCCAGCCGCCCAGCGGGTTATGGCCCAGGTAACGGGGCGCCGTCGCTGCCAGGAAGGAGCGCGCGTAGGCTAGAGTATGGCGCGGCGGATGCAGGAAATCGGCAAACCGTGCATGCCTGGGACCGAGCCAGCCCCAAGGCAGACGAGCTGCCGTCAGCGCGAGGGCGGCGTACCCGAGCCACTCGTGCCATAGGCCCCATCCCTCGCCCGTTGCCCACGCCAGCAGGACCGCGGCTGCGAGCAGCCAGTGGACGACGCGGAGATAGGGATCCCAGATTCGAACGGTGGCCGGCACGGGTCAACGCCGCTGCGTCGGAACCGGCGCGAGCGTCACGGGGTGAAAGTACGCTTCCACGCGCTCGCCCTTCTCTGTAATGGCGTAAACCTCGTAGCAACCCCCGTCGATCTTGACGCGTCGAATCTGCCAGCCGCGCTCGGTGAGTATCTTTTGAAGCTTTTCCTGGGGCTGCCACTTCTCCTGTGGCCCCGAGTCACAGGTAGCCAGTCCAGTGGCGTGCGCCGGCGCGGCGGCGAAGGAAGCGGCGAGCACAGCTGCGGCGAGAAGGACTCTCATGGCGTGTTCTCCTTAAGGTCAGCGAGACTATAGCGATGCCGCGGCGCGAATATTGTAATACTTGGTAAGTGCCGTTGACCCGTCGCAAGCGGAGCGATCATGATCGCTGGACGAGCATGATGACGCCAATGACAATCAGAATGAGCCGCCACACTAGGTGCGCCATACCGAATACCAGACACCGGCGACTATCAACAAGGGAACCGCCAGGATCAAGCGAGACTTCGCGAAGCCCAGCCAAATAAGACCCGCGAGCACCGCGTATACCGTGATGTTCGCCAACGTTGCGACCGCAAACGCACCCCACGAACTCAAGTCCGGCGCGCCCGGCTCCTCGACTGGCACCAGCAGCAAAGGAGTTGGCCACAGCATGAGTTGTACGTTGTCGAAGACAGTCCACATTACATCGCGCGCTCCCGCGTATGACTCCAACGCGGTCGACGCAAGTCGAAATACCAGCGGGACTCCGAGTCCAAGCGCTGCACCGACCAGGATGTAATGTAGTGCCCCTCGACGCATGATCTAGTGCCCTCTACGCGGCCCTTAGGACTTCGGTTTCTTCGAAGATTTCGACTTGCCAGAACTGTTGAGGGCGACCGCTTGGCGAACGAGCGCCTTGAAGGCGGACGCGTCAACTTCTTCTCTTTCGTGGATGTCGATCGCGCGGCGTACGTTTCCGTCGAGACTCGAGTTGAAGAGACGGCCCGGATCCTTCAGAGACGCGCCCTTGGCGAAGGTAAGCTTCACGACATTCTTGTAGGATTCGCCAGTGCAGATGATGCCGTCGTGCGACCAAACCGGAGTGCCCATCCACTTCCACTCCTCGACGACGTCCGGGTCTGCTTCCTTGATGAGCTTGCGCATTGTGCTGAGGGTTTCCCCGCGCCAGTCCCCGAGTTCGGCGATTCTTTTCGAGATGAGCTCCGATGCCGCCTGTCCTTGGCTCGCGCCCGACTTTTTCATGTTCTCGTCCTGGAAGTTCCAGATATATTCATAGGCGCTATCTAAACTCTACCTTGTGCCGTTGTTGATTGCCGTAGGCTAATCCATAGTCTGGATCCTTACCGAGATCCTCAACGCGCGGCTCCATCAATTGTGCGCCACTTTTATGACTACTTTTCCTGTCGCTCGCCCGGACTCGGAGTACGCGAGTGCGTCACACACCTGCGCGAGCGGAAAGACCTTGTCCACGAGCGGTTTGATGACGCCTCTTTCCACTAGCCGCGTGATTTCGCTGAGCTGCGCTCCGTCGGCACGCATGAAAAGGTACTCGTAGCGGGCATTGTGGCGCCGCGCGGCGGCCGTCGCCTTTCGGGAGATCACCCTGATTGCCAGAACGAGGATCGGGTTGAGTCCCCAGCTTCGCGCAAACGCTGCTGACGGAGTGCTCCCAATGCTCACCACCACGCCGCCGGGTTTCACGCACTCAAAACACCGCACCAACGTGTCACCGCCCGCGCTGTCCAGCACAACGTCACAATCTTTGGCCACGTCTTCAAAGCGCGCGCTGCGATAATCAATAGCGACATCCGCGCCGAGACCCTTGACCAGTTCCACATTGCGTTGTCCCACCGTGGTGAATACCGTTGCGCCCAAGTGACGGGCCAGCTGGATGGCCACGCTTCCGACACCACCGCTGCCCGCGTGAATCAACACCCGTTGCTTGGCGCCTACCTTTCCAATCTCCACCAACGCCTGCCACGCCGTCAGCGCAACCAAGGGGAGTGAAGCAGCCGCTTCAAACGTCAGGTTAGTGGGTTTGAGAGCGGCGGCGCCTTCGCGGACCACGGCGAATTCGGCAAACGTTCCAATTCGGTCCTTGTCCAGGCGCGCGTAAACAGCATCGCCTTTCTTGAAACGCGTCACGCGCTCGCCCACGTCTGAAACCACGCCGGAGAGGTCATTGCCCAGCACAAGTGGGAACCGGTATTTCAACAACGTCTTCAACTTTCCAGCGCGCGTCTTGCCATCCAGCGGATTCACACTGGCGGCGTGAACGCGAACTAACAAATCCATGGCCCCCATCACGGGAACGGGAATATCCGCCACGCGCACCTGATCATTGCTCCCGTAACGGTGAATCAGAGCGGCTTTCAAGGCGAGGCCGTCGCGTAGAACCGCTTGTTAGACCTCATAGGTGGCCCGTAATAGCAGGTGCCACGTGCCAATTATCGTTCTTGCCATCAACATAGACGATTGATGCCGCCGCCAGCTCCTCAGCGGTAGCGTTCTCCAGACACCCCAAGTTAACGCCATAGACTGTTCCAGGTCCTGGGGCATTGCCTATGCCGAAGGAGCGCACGCCGCAGTGCTTGCAGAAGTAGTGCTCATTGCGCTTTGTGTTGAACAGATACTTCGTCAAAGCCTCCTTGCCCGAGAGCAGGCGAAAAGCTTCGGGTTTCACGACCGCCGGCCAAAAGCGATTGCGAGAGCAGATCGAACAATTGCATCGATAAGTGGGAGCGGTGAGATCGATGTCTGCTTCGAACCGGACCGCGCCGCAATGACAGCTGCCCTTGTAGGCTTTCAGCATCGTTGGGTCCTGCACGCTGTCTATGAGGTCTAACGTCTGCGGCCACCGGCGCGCGCCAAGGGCGTTCGGTGAAAAAAAGAACCACGTTTCCCGCGCGTCCGGGTGGGCCGCGCGGAAGGATCAGACGATGTTGAGGTGCTCGATGCCCGCCGTGATGTCCCGGTTCTTCGCTTCCTTGGAGTGCAGCTTGATGTTCAAGCGCAGGTCGTTGACGCTGTCGGCGTTCCTGAGGGCGTCTTCGTAGCTGATCTTGCCCGCCTCGAACAGGTCGAAGAGGGCCTGGTCGAAAGTCTGCATGCCGAGCTCGCGGGACTTCTTCATGATCTCCTTGATCTCGTGCACCTCGCCCTTGAAGATCAAGTCGGAGATGAGCGGGGAGTTGAGCATGATCTCGACCGCGGCGCAGCGGCCCTTGCCTTCCTTCAAGGGAATGAGGCGCTGCGAAACGAACCCACGCAGATTGAGCGACAGGTCCATCAGCAGCTGCGCCCGCCGCTCCTCGGGGAAGAAGTTGATGACGCGGTCCAGAGCCTGGTTGGCGCTATTCGCGTGCAGCGTCGCCAGGCACAGGTGGCCGGTCTCGGCGAAGGCGACCGCGTGGTCCATCGTCTCGCGGTCGCGGACCTCGCCGATCAGGATGACGTCGGGCGCCTGGCGCAGCGTGTTCTTGAGCGCGGTTTGCCAGTTCACGGTGTCGACACCGACTTCGCGCTGGGTGATGAGGCAGCCCTTGTGCGGGTGGGTGAACTCGATCGGGTCCTCGATGGTGATGATGTGGCCGTGGGAGTTCTCGTTGCGGTAGCCGACCATCGCCGCGAGCGTGGTCGATTTGCCCGAACCCGTGGCCCCGACCATGATCACCAGGCCGCGCTTGGTCATGACCACGTCCTTCAGCACATTCGGCAGGCCGAGATCCTCGATCCTGGGTATGGTGGTGGTGATCACCCGCAGCACGATGCCGATGTTCGCCTGCTGGACGAAAGCGTTGACGCGGAACCGCCCGATGCCCGCGGGATTGATCGCGAAGTTGCACTCCTTGCTCTCCTCGAACTCGGCGGCCTGCCTGTCGTTCATGATCGAACGGGCGAGGTCCGCGGTGTGCGACGGCGTGAGCGGCTGGTTGGAGACCGGGGTCATTTTGCCGTCGATCTTGATCGCCGGGGGAAAACCCACGGTGACGAAGAGGTCCGAGGCTTTCCTCGTCACCATCAGCCGAAGCAGGTCGTACATGAACTTGATTGCCTGTTCGCGTTCCATATTCGCCTTTCTGAGATGTCCGCCCCGGCTGTTCCCCGGGCTTCACCGGCTATCCGCCGGGGAAATTGTCCTTGTTCGCGGCCTTGCCGCGCGCTTCGGCCGAGGAGATCACGTTGCGCCTCACCAGGTCCTGCAGGTTCTGGTCGAGGGTCTGCATGCCGATTTGCTGCCCGGTCTGAATCGCCGAGTACATCTGCGCGATCTTGTTCTCGCGGATGAGGTTGCGGATCGCGGGCGTGCCGATCATGATCTCGTGCGCCGCGACGCGGCCCCCACCGTCCTTGGTCTTGCACAGGGTCTGCGAAATCACCGCGCGCAGGGACTCCGAGATCATCGCGCGCACCATCTCTTTTTCCGCGGCCGGGAAAACGTCCACGATGCGGTCGATGGTTTTCGCCGCGGAGCTCGTGTGCAGCGTGCCGAACACGAGGTGTCCGGTCTCGGCGCCGGTCAGCGCCAGGCGGATGGTCTCCAGATCGCGCATCTCGCCCACCAGGATCACGTCCGGGTCCTCGCGCAGCGCGCTGCGCAAGGCATTCGCGAACGACAGCGTGTGCGGTCCGACCTCGCGCTGGTTGATCAGGCATTTCTTCGACTCGTGCACGAACTCGATCGGGTCCTCGATGGTGAGGATGTGGGCCTGCTCGTTTTCGTTGATATGGTTCACCATGCCCGCGAGGGTCGTGGACTTGCCCGAGCCCGTGGGCCCGGTCACGAGGACGATGCCGCGCGGCTGATTGACGATCTCGGCGAAGATCTTGGGAGTTCTGAGTTCCTCGAGCGACAGGATCTTGGAGGGGATCGTGCGCATCACCGCAGCCGCCCCGCGGTTTTGCACGAAGGCGTTGACGCGGAAGCGCGCAAGGCCCGGTATCGCAAAGGAGAAATCGCACTCGAGGTTCTCCTCGTAGTGCTTCCTTTGCCCATCGTTCATGATGTCGTAGATCATCCCGTGCACGTCTTTGTGCTCCATCGCTGGCAGGTTGATGCGCCGGATGTCGCCGTGCACGCGGATCATGGGCGGCAGACCCGAGGACAGATGCAGGTCGGAGGCCTTGTTCTTGACGACAAAGGCTAGGAGTTCCGAGATATCCACTATAATCCCCTTCAACGTGAGGCCCGAACGGCAACGGGAGCAAGGGCCTAAGCAGATGAAAGAGCGAGAGTTTTCAGATCCGCCGCGCTTGCCTCGCAGCGATTATGTCCTCAATACCCTTGAACTTGCAAGCCGTGAGGCAGCGCATCGAATCGGCGGCCAGCGCGGCTGGCAGGCCCGCCCAATCAGTGCGATTGCTCGCGGTGAGCAAGACGTTTCCGCCTGCGGCCGTGCGCGAGGCAGCGCAAGCGGGATTGCGCGATTTCGGCGAGAACTACGCGCAGGAGGGCGTCGAAAAAATCCGCGAGCTCGCCTCGCTCGGGCTCACCTGGCACTACATCGGCCCTATCCAGAGCAACAAGACGCGCGTGATCGCCGAGCACTTCGACTGGGTCCACTCGATCGACCGTGCGAAAATCGCCGCGCGGCTGGCCGAAGCGCGCGGCCCGGGGCAGAGCGAGCTTCAAGTCTGCATCCAGGTCAACGTGTCGGGCGAGGCGTCGAAGAGCGGTGTCGCGCCGGAGGAAGCCGCTCTGCTTGCGAAGCAGGTGGCGGGGTTTGCGCGCCTGAAGCTCCGGGGGCTCATGACGGTGCCCGAACCGACCACGGACACCGCCCTGCAACGGCGGCGCTTCGCGCAGTTGCGCGAGCTGCGCGAGCGGCTGAATCGCGACGGCCTTGCGATGGACACGCTCTCGATGGGCATGTCCGCGGACCTCGAGGCGGCGATCGCCGAGGGCGCCACCATGGTGCGCGTGGGCACGGCGATTTTTGGAGAGCGAAAGGCGTGAGGGGCGGATTTTCGACATGAGAATCACATTCATCGGCGGCGGCAACATGGCCGACGCGCTTATCGGCGGACTCCTGCGCAAGGACTTCCCGCTGCAGGATATCCGCGTGGTCGAGATCAGCGCCGAGGCGCGCCGCAAGCTCGTGGACAAGTACGGGGTCACCTGCTTCGACAAGCCCAAGGGCGCGGTGCGGGAGAACGACGTCGTGGTGTTCGCCGTGAAACCCCAGCACCTGCGCGAAGCGGCCGCCAAATCCGGGATCACCGACAACGCCAATCTGGTCATCAGCATCGCCGCGGGCGTGCGCCTCGCCAATCTCTCCAAATGGCTGAAGGGACATACGCGCCTGGTCCGGGCGATGCCCAATACGCCGGCGATGATCGGCGAGGGGGTCGCGGGCCTGTTCCCGTTCTCCAAGGCGGTCACCCGCGAGGACCGCGAGCAGACCGAAACCATCCTCGGCGCGGTCGGCGCCACCGTCTGGATCACCGACGAGTCGCAGATGGACGCGGTGACCGCGATCTCCGGAAGCGGCCCGGCCTACGTGTTCTATTTCATCGAAGCGGTGGAGGACGCTGCGCGCGAACTGGGACTCCCGGTGCAGATCGCCCACCAGCTCGTGTTGAACACTTTCACCGGCGCGGCCAAGCTCGCCTCGAGCAGTCCCGATCCGGTCGCGGTGCTGCGCGAGCGCGTGACCTCCAAAGGCGGCACGACCGAGCGGGCGCTGGCGAGCATGGCCAAGGACGAGGTGAAGGAAGCGGTCATCCGCGCGATCCATGCCGCCAACGAGCGCGGCAAGGAGCTGGGCGAGGAACTGGGCAAGGAATAAGACCGGGAACGCGATGTTCAGCCAGATCGGCCACCTGTTGATCCAGACCGCGTTCGGCGTTTTCGTATACGCGCTGCTGTTGCGCTTCTACATGCAGTGGCTGCGGGCGCCGTTTCGCAACCCGGTCGGGCAGTTCGTTTCCGCGCTGACCGACTGGATCGTGCGGCCGGCGCGCCGCGTCGTACCCGGCCTCTTCGGGCTCGATCTTGCGAGCATTCTGCTCGCCTGGATCGCCGAGGCGCTGATGCTCGTGCTGCTTTTCTGGATGGGGGGACGCTCCCTTGCCAGCGCCCCGGGAATCGCGGCGGGGATGCTGTTTACGCTCGCCGCGATGGAGCTCGTTCGCGCCTCGCTCTATCTGCTGATCGGCGTGGTGATCGTGCAGGTCATCATCAGCTGGGTCAACCCGCATGCACCCCTTGCGCCCGTGTTCGATGCGCTGACCCGCCCCTTCTATGCGCTTTTCCGGCGCTACGTTCCAACCATAGGCAACGTGGACCTCTCGCCGCTCTTCGTGCTGCTCGTCGCGCAGATCGCGCTGATCCTCTTCGAGAACGTGGTGGCGCGCCTGGTTCAGGCGCCGTCCTGATTTCCCTCGAGCCTCCTGCTCCGGAGGTCAAGCCTCGTACACGACCTGCCCGCCGACCAGCGTGTAGCGCACCCGGCCCGGGAGCTCATAGCCGATGAAGGGCGTGTTCTTTCCCTGGCTCTTCAGGAAATCCTCGGTGATCTTGACGTGCGCGCTCGGGTCGAACACGCACACGTCCGCGTCCCTGCCTGCGGCAAGATCCCCGGCCGGCACGCCCAGGATCGCCGCCGGCCTTGAGGTCACGGTGGCAAGCGCGTCGGGCAGCGCGACGCGCGCCTCTCCGGCCCACTTAAGCGCGAGCGGCAGCAGCAGCTCCAGGCCGGTCACCCCCGGTTCCGATTCGGCGAAAGGCAGCTGCTTCGCATCTTCGTCCACCGGCGCGTGATCCGAGCACAGCGCGTCTATGGTCCCGTCGGCGAGCCCCGAGCGCAGTGCATCGCGGTCGCGCAGGGACCGGAACGGCGGGATCACGTGGCAATGGGAATCGAAGTAGCCGAGGTCTATCTCCGAGAGGTGCGCGTGATGGGCGCTCGCATCGCCGCTGACGGGCAGCCCCTCTTTTTTGGCCTCGCGCAGCATCGCGACGCCTTCGGCGGTGGACAAGCGGCACAGGTGCACGCGCGTGCGCGTCGCGCGCACGAGCTGCAATATGGTCGCGAGCGCTATGGTCTCGGCAAACGCGGGAATCCCCTGCAGGCCGAGGCGGGTGGCGACCTCCCCGTCGTGCGCGACGCCGCCCCGCGCGAGAAATCCGTCCTGCGGCCGCAGCCACACCGCGATGCCGAAGGTCGCTGCGTACTGCAGCGCGCGCCACAGCATCTGCGTGTCGGGAAGCGGCGTGTCGGCGTGGGAGAACGCGACGCACCCCGCGTCCCGCAGCACCGCCATCTCGGTGAGCCGCTCGCCGCCGAGCTTCCAGGTGAGCGCGCCCAGCGGATAGACGTGCGCGAGATTCAGGTTTTTCGCGCGGTGCTTGAGCATTTCCACCAGGCCCGGCTCGTCGAGCGGCGGGTCGGTGTCGGGCGGGCAGGCGAGGCTGGTGACGCCGCCCGCGACCGCGGCCCGCATTTCCGATGCGAGGGTCGCCTTGTATTCGAAGCCCGGTTCGCGCAGCCGCGCCGAGAGGTCGATCAGGCCCGGGCAGACGACGAGGTTCGAAGCGTCGATCGTGCGCTCGGCGCGAAATCCCGCGGGGGCCTTGCCGAGCGCCGCGATTTTTCCGTCTGCCATGAAAACGTCCTGCTTCGCGTCGACCCTGTTCTTCGGGTCGATCACGCGGCCGTTCTTGATGTGGATGTTCGTCACGTGTAAGGGCTTCCGTCCTTGTGCGTGAACACCCATTTTCCGTCCACCAGGCGCGCTGCCAAGTCCACATCGGTGTAGGCGGCGCCGTCGCCTGGCGTACGGTCGCCGATCTCCAGATAGAGCACGGGCTTCGTAGTCTCGTTGACGAGCTGATGTCCGTCGGCCTTGCCCCCCGGAAATCCGGCCGCCATGCCGGAGGTCAATTTCTGCCTTCCGGCATCGGTGACCAGCGTGACTTCGCCCTCGAGCACGTAGATGAATTCGTCCTGTTTCGTGTGCCAGTGGCGCATCGAGGATTCCGCTCCCGGGTCCAGGCGCGTCAGGTTGACGCCGAAATTCCTCAGGCCGGCATGATCGCCCAGGCGCCGCTTGTGGCGGCCGGCCACGCGGCTCTTGTACGGCTCCGGATAGCCGGTGGTGCTCTGCTCGGACACTTGCGCGGGATCGAGGGCGGGCGATCTGGGTTTCGTCATGGTCAGTTTCCGGCGAGGATGCTCATCACCGCCATGCGCACGGCGATGCCGAAGGTCACCTGCGGCAGGATCACCGAGTGCGCACCGTCGGCGACCGCGGAATCGATCTCGACGCCCCGGTTCATCGGCCCCGGGTGCATGACGATGGCGTCGGGCTTGGCGAGCGCGAGCTTCTGCGGCGTCAACCCGTAGGACTTGAAGAATTCCTGGGCGGACGGCAGCAGCGGCCCTTTCATGCGCTCGCTTTGCAGGCGCAGCATCACCACGACGTCGCAGCCCGCGAGCCCCTCGCGCATGTCGTGATGCACCGAGACGCCGAGCTGCTCAACGCCCGTGGGCAACAGCGTCCTCGGGCCGATCACGCGCACGTCGGGCGTGCCGAGGGTGGTGAGCGCGTGGATCAACGAGCGCGCCACGCGCGAGTGCAGCACGTCTCCGACGATGGCGACCGAGAGCTGGGTGAAGTCCTTCTTGTAATGGCGGATCGTGTAGGTGTCGAGCAGCCCTTGAGTCGGGTGCGCGTGGCGGCCGTCGCCGGCATTGATCACGTGCACGTGCGGGGCGACGTGGTTGGCTATCAAGTGGGCGGCGCCGCTGGAGGAATGCCGCACGACGAACATGTCAGCGTACATCGCCGAAAGGTTGTCGACCGTGTCGAGCAGGGTCTCGCCTTTGCTCGAGGACGACACGGCGATATTCAGGTTGATGACGTCGGCGGACAGGCGCTTCGCGGCGATCTCGAAGGTGGTGCGGGTGCGCGTCGAAGCTTCGAAGAACAGGTTGAATATCGATTTGCCGCGCAGCAGCGGCACCTTCTTCACCTCGCGCTCGGTGACGCCGATGAAGGACGCGGCGGTGTCCAGGATGTGCACGAGCACTTCTCGCGGGAGCCCCTCGATCGTGAGCAGGTGCTGGAGCCTTCCCTCGCCGTTAAGCTGCGGGTTTCGCATCGGAGAGTCGCAAGAAGAATTTGCCGCGCTCGTCGCGCGCCAGGCGCAGGAGTTTGCCCGCGGGCACCGAAAGCGTGGCGCCGACATACTGCGCCGCGATCGGCAGCTGCCGTTCACCGCGGTCCACCAGCGCCGCAAGCTCGATTTTTCCGGGGCGCCCGTAGTCGAACAGCTCGTTCATAGCGGCGCGCACCGTGCGCCCGGTGTAGAGCACATCGTCGATCACCACGATATGCCGCCCGTTGACGTCGAACGGGATCTGGGAGGGCTTCACCTGGTGGTGCAGTCCGGCGGTGTCGAAATCGTCGCGGTAAAACGAGATGTCCAGGACCCCCATGGGCGTCGCGAGCTTCAGTTCCCGGTGCAGGCGCTCGGCAAGCCAGGCGCCGCCGGTCCGGATGCCGACAAGGCCGGTGGAATCGGTGACGCCCGCCCTGAGCTTGCGCGCGAGCTCCTGGCACAGCGCTTCAGCGTCGGGCAGATTCATCGAGATAGCTTTGAAGGATGATTGTCGCAGCGAGCGCATGCGCGGCGTTCTTGTGTTCGCGTCCGCCGCGGCCGGTCTCGCGCAGGTGCGCTTCCGCCGTCGCGGAGGAAAGCCGCTCGTCGGCGAGATCTACCGGAAGGCGGAAGCGCGCCTGGAGCTGCCGCGCGAAGCGCCGGGCGCGCCGCGTCATGTCGTGCTCGCTGCCGTCCATCGCGAGCGGCAGGCCGACCACCAGCCGTCCGGGCCGCCATTCGCGCACCAGCGTCTCGACCTCCGCCATGCACCGGGTGCCGCTTGCCGCCTCGAACATTCCCAGGGGATTGGCGAGCCGCGTTTCGGTGTCACCCACCGCGACGCCGATCCAGCGCGCGCCGAAATCGAAAGCAAGTATGGTGTGGCCGGAGACCTTGGACGGGGCCAGGGCCGCCTCGCTCACGCGTGCCCTGCCTCCTCGGACAGCGTGGCGAAGTCGATTCCGAGCAGCTTCATCGCGGCGGGCAGGCGCTCCTCGGTCGGGGTATCGAAAATGATCCCATCCCTGGCTTCGACCGTGAGCCAGGCGTTCTGCTTGATTTCGTTCTCGAGCTGCCCTGCCGCCCAGCCTGCGTAACCCAGCGTGACGAGGAGCTTGCGCGGACCGCCTCCCTGGCCGACCGCTTCCAGAATGTCCTTGGAGGTCGTGAGGCCCATCTTGTCGCGTACCGAGAGAGTGGACTGCCACTCGCCGAGCGGCTGGTGCAGGACAAAACCGCGGTCGGTTTGCACCGGTCCGCCGAAATAGACCGGCTCGTTCACCAGGATCTGGGAGTTCAGGCGCAGGCTCAGGCGGTCGAACAGGGCGCCCAGGGTCATCTCGATCGGGCGGTTGACCACCACGCCGAGGGCCCCCTGTTCGTTGTGCTCGCAGATGAAAGTCAGGGAGTGGGCGAAATACGGATCGGCCATGTTGGGCATGGCGATCAGGAAATGATTGGTGAGATTGACCTGAACCATGGAGGCGAGTCGCTATTGTAATCCCCCGGCGGGGTCGCGCACAATTTTGCGCCGCCCCGGCCATCGCGCGGACGCGGGACTGTCAGGCGGCGGCCCGCCGCTCCTTGAGAAACCCGGAGATTTTCTCGATGAGATCCTCTTCCTGGTAGGGCTTGCCGAGGAAGTGGCTGACGCCGATCTCTCTTGCGTAGTTCTGATGCTTGTCGGCGGTGCGCGAGGTGATCATGATGATGGGCACCCGGGCGAGGCGCTTGTCCGCCCGGACGTTGCGCGTGAGATCGAACCCGTCCATACGGGGCATCTCGATGTCGACCAGCATCACGTCGGGGACGAGCTCCAGAAGCTTCTCCATCGCTTCGACGCCGTCGCGCGCCGTCACCACGAGATAGCCATGGCGCTCCAGCAGCCTTCCGGTGACTTTGCGCACGGTGAGCGAATCGTCGACCACCATGATCGTGGGCTGCGTGGCCGCGGCCTGCGGCTTGGGCGCTTCGTAAACGATCGCCTGGCGCGCGGCGACTTCCTTCAGCGCAAGCTGCACCGGATTCAGGATGAGCACGATCTCGCCCGTGCCTAGCACCGTGGCGCCCGTGATGCCCGCGACCCGCTGCAGCTGCGGACCGATTGTCTTCACGACGATTTCCTGGTTGCTGCCGACCATTTCGTCCACGTGCAGCGCGATGGCGTTGGTGCCGCTGCGCAGGTACAGCGTCGGGGAGAAGCGCTGCTGTTCGGCAACCGCGTCGGATATCCCGAGGAGGTGCGGCAGATAATGGAACGGGTAGCGCCGCTCCTGCCATTCGGTCTGGCGCGACGCATAGGCCGCGACCAGCTGCTCCTGCCTCAGCTGCATCACCTGCTCGACCATCACCGAGGGAATCGCGTAGGTCTTGTTGCCTGCCCGCACCAGCACCGTCTGGGTCACGGCAAGGGTAAGCGGCAGGTAAATGACGAAGCGGGTGCCCTGCCCGCGCGTGAAGCGCATCTCCACGCGCCCGCCGAGCGCGGCGACTTCGCTGCGCACCACGTCCATGCCGACGCCGCGCCCGGCCACCTGTGAGACCTCGGCGGCGGTGGAGAATCCCGCCTGGAAAATGAAATCGGCGATTTCGGCTTCCGTGAGGGCCGTCTCCGGCCCAATGAGGCGCTTTTCGATTGCTTTCTCGCGGATCCGGTCGATGTCCAGGCCTCCGCCGTCGTCGGACAGGGAGAGCTGCACTTCGTTGCCTTCCTGCTTCAGCTCGAGACGGATTTCGCCGATTTCCGGCTTGGCCGCCGCGCGGCGCTTCTCCGGCGCCTCGATGCCGTGCGTAACGGCGTTGCGCAGCAAATGCTCGAACGGTCCGGTGATGCGCTCGAGCACCGAGCGGTCGAGCTCGACCTGGGTGCCTTTGATGTCCAAGTTGGCGCGCTTGCCGACTTCCTTCGCGGTCTGGCGCACGACGCGGTAGAGACGCTCCTGGAGGCTGCCGAACGGGACCATGCGCACGCGCATCAGGTCCTGCTGCAGGTCGCGGTTCAGCCGCGCCTGCGCGAGCAGCGCCTTCTCGGTTTCGTCCACCGCGTTGACGAGGTTTCCGTGCACGGTCGATACGTCGCTGACGCTCTCGGCCATCAGCCGCGTCACTTCCTGGAAGCGGGTGAAGCGGTCGAATTCGAGCGGGTCGAATTCGCGCATGGATTCCTTGGCGAGCTCCTGGCGCGATTGCATCTGCGACTCGGCCTGGATTTCGATCTCGCGCAGCTGCGCGCGCAACCGCAGGACGTTGTCGGTGAGTTCCTGCATGGCCGCCTTGAGTGCGCGCATTTCGCCTTCGATCCGGCTGCGCGCGATCGCGACTTCGCCCGCCTGGTTGACCAGACGGTCGATGACGTCCGCGCGGACCCGCAGCAGGGCCTTTGGCTGCAACTCGCGCTCGGCAAGCGGCACCGGCTTCGCCGCAGCCGCCAGGGGCACGGGCTCGAGCGTCGCCTCCGGCGCCTCGATGGCCGCGGCCGCAGGCCCCGGGGGCACCGCCATGGCGGGCGGGGTTTCCACCGGCACGCGGGGCTTTTGCAGCAGCTCGAACAAAAAACCCATGCGGTCCCAGGACGTCTCGAGCTCCTCGAACAGGGAAATGGGGAGCGTCTTGACCGACATGGCGTTCTCGACGCGCGTCTCCATGTGGTGCGTCAGCTCGCCCAGCGCCATGGCGCCCGCCATGCGCGCGCTCCCCTTCAGGGTATGCAGCACGCGTTGCAGCGCCTGGCCGAGCGCAGGACTGGACGGACTTTCGCGCCAGTCGCGCATCGCCGAGCCTACCGAGGGAACCAGCTCGTGAGCTTCGTCGATGAAGATCTGCAGCAGCTCCGGATCGAGGTCGTCGTCGAGCCGCCGCTGGCGTCGCTCGAGCGTGATGTCCAGATCGAGGTCATCCAGGGAACTGTCCGCAGGCTCGGCGGCGGGCTCCTCGGCGGCACCGCCATCGACTGCGCGCGAAGGCGCGGCCCGAGGGGCCGGTTCCCGTTCTTCTAGCGTCGACTCCTGCGCGCCACCCGTTTGATCCCCGATGTGCTCGAGCCGCGCGACCAGGTCGGGAACTGCCCGGGGCACGCGCAATTCGACCACGTTCGCAACCATGGTCTCGATCGTGTCGATCGCCTCTCCGACCAGCGACTGTTCGTCTTCGGAAAGCTCGCTGGTCGCGAGTTTTTGCAGCGCCTTCTCCAGCGCATAGCCAAGATCCGAGAGAGCCGAGATCTTCACCGTCCCCGAAGTGCCTGCGAGCGTGTGCACCGCACGCAGCAAGGCGTCGCTTACCACGCCGTGCTGGCGCAGGGTCTCGTGCTCTTCCCTGATCGCGCTGACGTGCGCGCGCGCCTCCCCGCTGAAAATGGCGAAGAGTGTCGTCGAGACCCGGTGCGACCCGAGCTGGACGAATTCCTCGGAGTCCGCCGCCGCGAGCGGGGAGCGGGATGCGGCCGCGGGCGTGTGTTCGGACTTTGCCGGGTGGGCAGGCCCGGCCCCCGG
>DATHJM010000310.1:0-3453 GCA_035489775.1 Burkholderiales bacterium | reverse complement strand
CCGATGCCATGATCGTGGGCCGGCTGCTCGGCCGGGTGATGGATCTCGGGGTCGTCTGCTGCATGACCTCGAACTACCATCCGGACGACCTGTACAAGGACGGGCTGAAGCGCGAGAATTTCCTCCCCACGATCGCCTTGCTCAAGAAGCGCCTGGACGTCCTGCACGTCGACGGCGGCGTGGACTACCGCCAGCGCATGCTGGAAGGCGTCAAGGTCTACCATGCGCCGCTCGGCGAGCAGGCCGACCGGGCGCTGCTCGAGACCTTCGGGAGAATTGCCGAAGTCGAGGAGGAATTCCAAGAGCTCGACGTGGAAGGCCGCGTGATTCCTTACCGCCACCGGGCGGGCGGCGTCGTCTGGTTCGATTTCAAGGTGATCTGCGGCCAGGGCCGCTCGCAGCACGACTATCTCGATCTTTCCAAGCGGTTCCACACGGTGATCGTCTCCGGAGTGCCGCGAATGGGGCTCGTCCTCGCGGAGCAAGCGCGCCGCTTCACGCTGATGATCGACGTGTTCTACGACAACCGGGTCAAGCTGATCGTCTCCGCGGAAACCGCCCCGGAAAAGCTGCTCAAGATCGAGGAAGACCCCGGCGACCCGCAGTTGCGCGCCATGGTATTCGAGTTCGGCCGCACCGCGAGCCGTCTCGTCGAGATGCAGTCGCGCGAGTATCTGGCCGAGCGCCGGCGCACTCCCGACTGAACGGCGGGCCGGAGCGCGCCGCCTCGCCGGTATAATCGCTCATGGACAAATTCAAGGCCTATCGCATCCACGAGGTCGAGAAAAAGGTCGTTGCGCGCTTCGAGGACCTCACCCTCGAGGACCTCGACAAGGGCGAGGTCGTGGTGCGCGTCGCGTATTCGAGCGTCAACTACAAGGACGCGCTCGCCGCGACCGGCGCCGGAAGGATCATCCGGCGCTTTCCCTGCGTCGGCGGGATCGACCTGTCGGGGACGGTGACGGAGTCGGCCGACGCGCGCTTTTCGCGCGGGGACGCGGTCATCTGCACCAGCTACGACCTGGGCGTGGCGCACGACGGCGGCTACGCCGAGTACGCGCGGGTCCCGGCGGACTGGGTGGTTCCCATGCCGAAGGGAATGAGTCTTTTCGAAGCCATGGCCCTCGGAACTGCCGGGTATACCGCGGGCCTGGCGATCGTGCGCATGGAAGCGAACGGCCTCGCGCCCGCCAACGGCCCGGTCATCGTGAGCGGCGCGACCGGCGGCGTGGGCTCGATCGCGATCGATGTCCTTTCGCGCCTCGCCTACCGGGTGGTGGCGCTGACCGGCAAGGAGAACGAAGCCGACTACCTCAAGGGGCTCGGAGCAAAAGAGGTGATGTCCAGGAAAAGCCTCGACCTCTCGAAAATCAAGCCGCTCGACAGAGCGACCTGGGCCGGAGCGGTGGACAATCTCGGCGGAGAAGTGCTCGCCTGGATGGCGAGCACGATGATGCCAGCCGGTGCCATCGCTTCGATCGGCCTTGCGGCGAGCATGAGCCTGAATACCTCGGTCGCGCCCTTCATCCTGCGCGGCGTGAGCCTGCTGGGGATCGATTCCGGCGCTACCCCGATGCCGCTGCGCCAGGAGGTGTGGCGGCGGCTGGCGGGCGATATGCGGCCGGCGCGCCTGAAGGAGATCACGCGGACCATCGCGTTCGACGAGCTCCCGCAGGCGTTCGACGGCCTGCTGAAGGGAGCGGCCAAGGGGCGCATCGTCGTCGATCTGGCGGCCTGACATGAGCTCCAATCCGGGCGGCCCGCCGTCTCAAATCCCCAAGCAGCGCGTCCTTCTCGTGGACGATTCCAAGATCGTCCGCAGCACCCTAGCGCGCCTGATACGCAAGAGCTTCGATGTGCGGGAGGAGGTGAACGGCGAGGCCGGCTGGCAGGCGATCGCGACCGACCCCTCCATCGGGGTGGTGTTCTCCGACATCCAGATGCCGGTGCTGGACGGCTTCGCGCTTCTCGATCGCATCCGGCAATCCGAGGACCCGCGCATCAAGGGCATGCCGGTGATCGTGATCTCCGGGGACGAGGACGACGCCACCAAGAAGCGCGCGCGCGCGGCCGGAGCGAACGACTTCATCACCAAGACCACCGACGGCACGGAGATCCTTTCGCGCATCGACAATCTCCTGCACCTGGTCGAGGCGAAGCAGCAGCTGGTCGCCAGCAAGGAGGCGATCGACCAGACCGCCACCCGCGACCCGGTCACGGGGACTTTCACTCCGCACTACCTCGTCACCGAAGGCGCCAAGCATTACTCCCACGCGAGGCGGCACGGCGGGCAGCTCGCGGTACTCACCTTCCGGATGGACAGCCACGGCGAAATCGCCGAGAGAGTCGGCAAGAACGTGGCCGACCAGCTGCTGGCGAGAGTCGCCAAGCTCGTGATGGGCACGCTGCGCGCGGACGATTCGATAGGGCGCACCGCGGAAACGACCTTTACGGTGATCTTTCCCGGGACCTCCTCCCAGCAGGCGCTCGCCTTTGCGCGCCGCATGCACGAACAGCTCGAGAAAGCGCAGGTCAACTACCGCGACCAGGTGCTCAAGATCCGCACGAGCATCGGTCTTGCAGCGCTCGACGTGGATACCGTCGCCTCGATCGAGGAACTCATGAAGATGGCGCAGCAGCGCCTGCAGGACTCGGCGAGCCGCAAGGCCCAGCGCAGCGCCGACCAGGAAGAAGCGAGCCCGCTGAAGCCGGTGACACTGCCGGGCGACATCGACCGGGCGGTGCAGGTCATCGAGCACGCCGATGCGCAGCAGCTGGGCGAGGCTTCCAACGAAGTGCTGCGGCGGATGCTGCCTTTCCTCCTGGCCGTGTGCCGGCGCCTGAACGTCGAGCTTCCGCTGGACAAGATCACCCAGGCGCTCAGGAACCAGAAAAAGTAGCGCGCAAGGGCGCGCCCGATGACGACTTACAGAGAATTCCACCGGCGCTCCATCGAGGACCGCGAAGGCTTCTGGTCGGAGCAGGCGAAGCTCGTTCACTGGGAGAGGCCGCCCGGGAAAGTGCTCGACTACGGCCGGCCGCCCTTCGCCCGATGGTTCGTCGGCGGCCAAACCAACCTCTGCTACAACGCGCTCGACCGGCATGTCGAAACGCGCGGCGATCAGAAGGCGCTGGTCTACATCTCAACGGAGACCGGCGAAGAGCGCAGTTTCAGCTACCGGGAGCTCCACGCAGAAGTGCAGCGCGCGGCGGCCATGATGCGATCGCTGGCAGTCGGCAAAGGCGACCGGGTCATCGTCTACATGCCCATGATCCCGGAGGCCGCTTTCGTCATCCTCGCCTGCGCGAGGATAGGCGCGATCCATTCGGTGGTGTTCGGCGGATTCGCCGCGGCCAGCCTTGCGGCGCGTATAGACGATGCGCGGCCGAAGCTCATGGTCACCGCCGACGGCGGCAGCCGCATGGGGAAGGTGGTCACCTACAAGGCGCTGG
>DATHJM010000309.1:0-7846 GCA_035489775.1 Burkholderiales bacterium | reverse complement strand
AAGGCGGAGCGTCCGTGTACGTCCTGATCTCGTTGTCGACGACCTGGTATTCGCCGGCGAGTTTGAACGTCTCCGGATTCCGGATCGGGATGTCGAGCTGTAGCGCGAGGCGCCCCGAGCCGGCCGCGCTCATGCTTTCGGTGATGCCGTCCAGAGCTTTCGTCACGGGGCTTTCCGCGATGAACTGGAGGAAATCGCTGGTCCTGTCCTCGGCGCGGAACTCGAGTCCCACGCGCACGCCCCCGTGAAACAAATCGGGAATGGTCGCGCGCACGCTGGTTGCCCGGACGCCGAGGACCGCCCCTTTCGAGGCGATGATGCGCATGCTCTTGCCCTCGAAGATGAGATCGCCCGAGAGCCCGCTCGCCTGCGGCCAGCCTTCGGCGTAACGGAAGTCGGCGTCCTTTATTTTCGCGACGATCTGGAAAATCCCGGAACCGGGATCGGAGAACGGGAACTTCGCAAGATCGCCCTTGAGCCTCAACTTGACGTCGTTCGATCCTCCTCCTTTGATCGAGGCCTTGAGATACTCGACGACCGGTTCGGGCAGCCAGGGAACGTAGCGGTAGACCGCCCGGCCGTCGGCGCGAGAGAAGTTCCCGGTGAGGTCGATGACATTGGGGCCGCCTCGCTTGCTCGCAAAACTGCCGGCAAACGTCGCGGCGAGGTCGCTGTTGGCGACCGAGAGGTTATTCAAGCCGAGCTCGAACTGATCCGCGGCGAGCTTCCAGCTGACCTGGCCGCCGAGCGAGTCGACTTGCAACGGGCTTTCGGCGAAGATTCCGGGCAGCTCGATCGCGACCCGCTCCGAGCCGAGCACTACGTTGCCGCCTTTCTCGCTCGCCTCGAACCGCCCGGTGAGCCCCGCGAATCCGGGAATCCCTCCGTGGGCGCGCGCGGCGAGCCGCGCAAAGCCTCCCCGCGCGCTGTAGCGCTGCGGATCTTCCGCATCGCCCGTCCAGGCGGCTTTCAGGTTGCGCACGCTGCCGCGCGGGTCGGTTGCCGCCAGACGCGCGCGGGTGGCCTGCGGAAACGGCAGGTACTCGGCGAGGCGCGCGAGGGGAGCGAGCTCGACCGCATCCGCCTCGATCTCTCCCCCGGGCGCCACTGCGCCCCCGGCCGGCGTCCAGCGCACCCGAAAATCGGCGGGCGGGACGACGATCCCGGTCCCGGTCCTGAGCGTGAGCTTGCGGCCGGAGACTTCGAAGCTCTTCCCGTCGCGCTGGCTCGCGCCCAGCCGTCCCTGCAGGTAATCGAGCTCCAGCAACGGTGTGTCCTTGGACACTCGGCCGGCAACCTGGGAAAGCGCGACGTCGGCCGTGAGCTCGGTGGAGGTCTTGCCCTGCAGATTCAGCCACAGGCGCACCCCGCCCGTGCCGGAGCGTATGTCGAACGGATAGTCGATCCAGCGCCGCCAGGCAACGAGATCCGCGTATTCGAGCTCGGCGTACACCTGTCCGACGCATTCGCTCGGATCGGCGACCGCAACCGATTTCAGCTCGCCGCGCACGTCGAGCGCGGAGGCGAGCTCGGCGGAGGGCTTCGCCTTGAACGCGAACCGGTGCCCCAGGAAGCCGTTGCGCAGGACGAAATTGAACGCCGGCAACTCGAGCAGCGGCGCCCCGCGCAGCTTGTCGTCCCAGCTGACGCTCCCGTCGCGGATCACGATTTCGCGCTGCGACAACACCCATTGCGCGATTCCGGCGTCACCCGCCTGTTGGGGGTGCAACTCGATGCCCGCGACATAGAATTTGCCGGCCTCGTCGCGCCTGATCTCGAGCCTGGGCCGGTCGAAGACGAGCGAATAGAACCGCGGCGATCCGATCAGGGCGGAGACCCAGGACACCGTCGCCTCGACGGCGGGCAAAGTGAGCGCCGCGCGCCCGTCGTGATCGAACACGGTCACGTTGGCGAGGAGAAGCTCGGGCCGCAGGCCCTGCCAGTCCGCTTCTATGGCTCCGATCGTGATTCGCTGGCCCAGGACTTTCGACGCATGTTGCTCGATGTCGCTCCGGTACTCCGCGACTTTCGGAAGGATCCAGTAGCGAAGGGCAAGAAGGGTCGCGGCGAACAGGAAATAAGCGACCACCAGCGCCCAGCCGGCGATGCGCGCGGCGACGCGCCACCGGCTTTTCGGCGGAATCGCCTGGTCGATCGAATCCTCGATCGCCTGCTCGAGTTGCTCTAGTTTCTGGAGCGGTTGGTCCAAAATTAGCGGCCTGTCGGCGTGGAAGATCGGCCCAAGCTTACAGCAAGGCCCTGATCGGAAACTGACGCGTTTCCGCTAGAATAGCTTTTTCGAAAGCTCCCCGGAGATTCCCATGTCGATGGCCGATCGCGACGGATTCATCTGGTACGACGGCAAGCTCGTGCCCTGGCGTTCAGCGACCACTCACGTGCTCACTCATTCGCTGCACTACGGCCTGGCGGTATTCGAGGGATTGCGCGCCTACAAGACCGCCGAGGGGACGGCGATCTTCAGGCTGGGCGACCACACCGAGCGCCTGTTCAACTCGGCGCACATCTACATGATGAAAATCCCCTACGGCCGGGAGACGCTCATCGAAGCGCAAAAGGAAGTGGTGCGAGCCAACGAGCACGAGTCCTGCTACGTCCGGCCGATCGCGTTTTATGGATCGGAAAAGATGGGCGTATCCCCGATCGGCGCGACCGTGCACGTCGCCATCGCCGCGTGGCCCTGGGGCGCTTACCTGGGAGCGGAGGCGATCGAGAAAGGAATACGCGTCAAGACTTCGTCCTATGCCCGCCACCACGTCAACGTGACCATGGCTCGCGCCAAGATGGCCGGGACCTATCCGAACTCGATCCTCGCGAACCTGGAGGCGACCCAGCACGGCTACGACGAGGGCCTGCTCCTCGACGTGGACGGTTTCGTCGCGGAAGGATCGGGCGAGAATCTGTTCATCGTCAAGGACGGAAAGCTCCACGAGCCGGAGCTGACTTCGGCGCTCTCCGGGATCACGCGCGCCTCGGTCATCACCCTGGCGAACGAGCTGGGCTATGAAGTCATTTCCCGGCGCCTCACGCGCGACGACATCTACATCGCCGACGAAGCCTTCTTCACCGGCACGGCGGCCGAAGTCACGCCCATCCGCGAGCTCGACGGGCGCGCGATAGGCGCGGGCACGCGCGGACCGGTCACGGCCAAGATCCAGAAACTGTTCTTCGACGTGGTCGCAGGAAAGGTCGCCAAGCACAAAGACTGGCTTTGGCCGGTCAACGAGAAGGTTTCGGCGAGAGTCTCCAAAGAAAAAGCCTGATGGGCGCGAACGAGCCGGCGAGCCGCGTCGTCGAGGTCACCGAAACGGATCTTCCCCTGCATTGCCCCACGCCCAAGACGCCGGTGTGGTCCCTGCATCCCCGGGTGTTCCTCGATGTCGCCAAGGCGGGCCAGGTGCTCTGCCCCTATTGCGGCACGCGTTACGTCTACAAGGGCGGCAAGCCCAAGGGCCACTAGCGCCCGGTGCCGAAGATCCTCATCGTCGCGCCGAACTGGATCGGCGACGCGCTGCTCGCTCAGCCGCTGTTCGCGCGGCTGCATGAAAAACTTCCCGGCGTCGTCATCGACGCGCTCGCGCCCCCGTGGACTGCTCCGGTCCTGCGCCGCATGCCGGAAATCAATGAAGTCATCGAAGCTCCCTTCGCCCACGGCGAGCTGAAGCTCGCCGCGCGATGGCGCCTGGGCCGGAGCCTGCGCTCGCGTCGCTACGACGAGGCGATCGTGCTGCCGAATACCGTGAAGTCGGCGCTGATCCCGTTTTTTGCCGATATCCCCCTTCGCGCCGGGTTCGTCGGCGAAATGCGCTACGGCCTGCTGAATCTAGTCCACAAGCTGGACGAGAAGAGGATGCCGCTGATGGCCGAGCGCTACGCGCAGCTCGCGGAGAAACCCGGGACGAAGCCGGCGCTGCCCTTGCCGCAGACGGGACTCGTGGTCGGCGAGGTGAATCTCGCCATCGCTCTCCGCCGCCTCGGGCTTTCGCGCACGCAGCCCGTCGTCGCCTTCTGCCCGGGCGCGGAGTACGGTGCGTCCAAGCGCTGGCCGGCCCGGCATTTCGCCGCGCTCGCGCGCAAGCTCGCCGCGCTGGGCTACGCGGTCTGGCTGTTCGGCTCGGAGAAGGACCGCGCCATCGGCGAGGAGATCTCCGCCGCCAGCGAAGGCGCCGCGACCAACCTGTGCGGCAGGACCGATCTCGCGAGCGCGATCGACCTGCTTTCACTCGCCGAGGTCGTGGTGAGCAACGACTCGGGTCTCATGCACGTCGCCGCCGGCGTCGGGCGTCCGGTGGTCGCGCTGTACGGCTCCTCCAGCCCCGAGCACACGCCGCCGCTCGCGCGCAGCTTCCGCATAGTCAGAACCGGGATCGAATGCAGCCCGTGTTTTGCGCGCGAGTGTCCCCTCGGGCACTTCAAGTGCATGAACGAGCTCGCGCCCGAGCGCGTGATGGAGGAGATCGCTGCAGTCCGCGACTCGGCCGGGACGGGCTGAGCCCGGTGAGTTGCGGGCTACAGAAGGGCAAGCAGCGAGTGTTCGACCTCTCTTAGCACCGGCAGCACGCGGGAGGTCGCGGCCTTCGTGGATTCATTTCCCATCGCCAGGCTCACGCTGATCGCGCCGACGACTTCGGACGTGCGGCTGCGGATCGGCACCGCGATGCCGCGCATGCCCGGGTCGAGTTGCTGTTCCGTAATGGCGTAGCCGCGGCTTCTCGCCGTGGCGATCAGCTCGCGCACACCTTCCACCGTGGTCACGGTATAGGGCGTGAAAGGCATGAAGACCCGGCTGGACAGCCAGCGTTCGACCTCTTCCTGCGGCCAGCATGAAAGCATGGCGATGCCGGCCACCGCGATATTCGCCTGCACCCGAGCGCCCAGCATGAACCCCACGTTCTGCACCTGGCGAGTGCCGCTGAGGGCGATGAACACGACGTCGTCCCCGTCCAGAACCGCGAAGTAGGCCGCGCCGCCTAGGACCGAGGTGAGTCGCTGCAGGAAGGGCTGAGCGATCCGGGCGACCTTGGCGGAATCGACGTAGGACCATCCCAGCCGCAAAACGCGCGGGGTCAGCCAGAACAACTTGCCGTCGCTCTCGATGTAGCCCAGGTTCTGCAAAGTCAGCAGATAACGTCGCGCCGCCGCTCGGGTCATCCCCGTGCGCCGCGCCGCCGTCGAAGGCGACAACCTCGGGTGCGTTTCGTCGAAAGCCTCGATCAGACGCAGGCCCCGGTCGAGGCCCGCGATCCGATCGCGCCGGCTCAGCGAGCGCAAAGGGGGCATAGTTCACCCGGCAAGGAAGCACTGTGCGTCATTAGGTATGCTTGTGAAATCCGGGCGAATCGAGGCCTTTGCCGCAATACCGCCGTCAGCGTTTCGCGCCTCCGCTCACAGCCGACACCGCCGCTCGCAAGCCCAGCAGATAGCTGTCGACGCCGAAGCCGCAGATCTGGCCCTTCGCGATTCCTGCCACGACCGAGTGATGGCGAAACTCCTCGCGGGCGTGGATGTTCGACATGTGCACCTCGACGATCGGCACCGTCAGAATCGAAAGCGCGTCCCGGATGCC
This sequence comes from Burkholderiales bacterium, assembly GCA_035489775.1. Classification (GTDB taxonomy): domain Bacteria; phylum Pseudomonadota; class Gammaproteobacteria; order Burkholderiales; family SG8-39; genus VBDM01. The sequence goes on along the minus strand of DATHJM010000309.1, from coordinate 2,262 downwards.
GTAGTTGTAGTGCGTCCAGGCGCCGGCGTTGATCAGCACGGCGTCGACCTTGTCGGCGAAGCCTTTGTGAATGCGCTCGCACATCGCGGACTCGCTGTTGGTCTGGAAGCACTCGACCGTCACCCCGAACTCCCTGCCGAGCGCCTGCAATTGAGCGTCGATCTCGGCCAGCGTGATCGTCCCGTAGTGAGTGGGATCGCGCTTGCCGAACATGTTGAGGTTGATACCGTGGAGCACGAGAATCTTCATGGTTCTGCCTCGTTCAAAGGAATGGTGAGCCGGCGGATCAGGGGGCACGTATCCGGCTGCACGCCGCGCCAGCAGGCACGAAACTGTGCGCTAATCGCGCGAATGCAGGCGATTATCGCGCACCTTCGCCATGAGAACAATGTTTTCTCCTTTCTCATGTCTCTAGGATTGCCGGTTGGTTTCATCGGAATCCAAAAAAGGAGGGGAAATGAGAACGAGGAAGATAAGGCTGGCGCTGGGCGCGCTGGCGTCGATAGCGGCCGGCGCCGCGACGGCGCAGACCCCGCTCACCTACAGCAGCAATGGTTCGAACGTGACCCTGTACGGCGACGTCGATTACTACCTGAACTACATGAAGAGCAGCTCGGGCAGCAGGTCGATATCGCTCCAGGACGGCGCGATTCTGCGCACCCGGTGGGGTTTGAGAGGCGACAAGAATCTCGGCGACGGCTACACCGGCAAGTTCAATCTGGAGCAAGGTCTGAACGACACTACGGGCGCGGCAGCCGATACGACGCGCATGTTCGATCGCCAGCTTTGGGCAGGGCTCGCGACCCCGGCCGGCGAATTCCGGGTCGGGCGGCAGAATACCGCGATCTTCTACCGCGGCGGTTACATCGACTTCACCGCGCGGACCCTGGGTTCCGTGGTCAACGCTTTTGGAGTGCCTTCGCGCTACGACAGCGATCTCGCCTATCTCTCGCCCCGGTTGGCCGGCTTCATGTTCGAGACGCATTATTCTCTGCAAGGGTCCGCCGTGAATCACACCACGAATCAGGGCGTATACCAGGCTGCCCTGGACTACGAAGTGGGCCCCTTTCGCGCAGGCTACGCCGGCATCGCGGGAAAAGAGCCCAACGGCGCCGTGGTGGCCAGGAACGTCAACTACAGCAATTGGTACGCGAACTACAACTACGGTGCGGGCAAAGTGTATCTGGTCCAAATACGAACGAACAACAACGGCACCACTGCCGGCGCGCCGGCCGGGACCCTCAACAACGGCGGATCGCCTCTGAGCAATGTAGGCAATTCTCTGGTGGCCGGCACGGACACTGGCGCCAATACCTACTACAACATTTCCCAGGTATCCGCCGACTACCAGCTGGATCCAAAAGTGCGGATCGGCGCCTTGTATGGGCGTATCAGAGACAGCTCCGGAACCGGCAAGAATGCGAACGGCTGGGCCCTCGGCAGTTTCTGGGACATCTTCAGGGACACCACCTTGTACGTGATCGCTGACGAGTTGAAAAATGATCCCAACGCCGGCTTCCGCCCGTCCGGTTCGGCGGGTCTGACGAAGACCTTTACCGACCCGGCCGACGTCAACGGTCAAAGGATCCGCGGTGCACACATCGGCTTCGTGTACAAATTCTGAGAAATAGGACATATGCGGGGCGCCCTCTGACCGGGGTGTTCCCTCATATGAAATAGCAGTCGCGCAGTCCGCCGCTCCGGACATCGGTTCGGCCGGCCCGCGGCAATACCGGTGTTCACGCAAGCGGCCCGCGCGAAGGATCGCTGGATGTTCGGAGCAAACCCGATGGCGGGAAGTCGTGCCGTCTGGCGATGACTCCAGGAAGGCTTTGAGCGTATGGCTGCAACCGAGATCAAGAAACCAGTCACCGAGGAACAGGAGCAGGAGCTCGATGCTGCTCTACAACGCGCCGGGAAAGCGTTGGCCGTCATCGAAACCTACGATCAGGAGCGCGTCGACCGGCTCTGCCAGGCGGTGGCCTGGGCGGTGGCGAACAAGCGGACATTCTCGAGCCTGGTCGAGATGGGAATCGCCGAAAGCGGCCTCGGCGACGCCGAGAGCCGCATGGGCAAGCGCATGAAGATCCGCGGCGTGCTGCGCGACGCGCTGCGCCAGAAGAGCGTCGGCATCATCGAGGAGCTGCCCGAAAAAGGAATCGTCAAGTACGGCAAGCCAGCCGGGATCATTGCCTGCATCGTTCCGACCACGAATCCCGACCTCACACCTGCGGGCAACGCCATCTATGCGATCAAGGCGCG
>DATHJM010000308.1:0-2327 GCA_035489775.1 Burkholderiales bacterium | reverse complement strand
ACCCGCCTGGACCCGCGCCGGCTCGAGCTCGAGCTGACCGAAAGCGTGCTCATGCAGGACACGGACAGGACGATGACGATCCTGCACGCGCTCAAGGACCTCGGTGTGCAGATCGCCGTCGATGATTTTGGCACCGGCTATTCCAGCCTGAGCTATCTGCGGCGTTTCCCGATCGACACGCTCAAGATCGACCAGTCGTTCGTGCAGGACATCGACGGCGATGCCGGCGAGGCCATCGTCAGCGCCGTCATTGCAATGGGCATGAGCCTCAAACAGCGGGTCGTGGCCGAGGGTATCGAAACGCGGGAACAGCTCGCCTTCCTGCAATCCCATGATTGCGCCGAAGGACAAGGCTTTTACTTCAGCCGGCCCGTGGTCGCCGGCGAATTCGCCAGGTTACTGGCCGACCGAACCCATCGGTCGCTGCCCGGGGATCAGCTGTCCGGTTGACACAATTGCCCGTAGAACGCGGACTGCAGCTCCTTCACCGGCACCGAGCCGCGGCGGCTGCGGATCAGCCCCTGGCTGATCAAACGCGAAAGATGGTTGTTCGTGTGCCGCAACGATTGCAGCAGGCTCCTGTGAATCGCCCGCTGGATCTTCGACGCGGTCGCGTCACCCGCCCGGTAGAGCGAGTCGAACGCGGCGCGGTCGATTTCCAGGAGCACCGAATTCTCGCGTGCGCGCGCGCTCGTGCCGTGCACGACCCCGTCCAGCTGGCTCATCGCGCCGATCCACTCCCCCGGTGCGAGGACCGCGATCCGGCGCCGGAGAGGCCCTTTGCGCGCGCTGAGCTCCACCGCCCCGCGCACGACGATATAGGAAGCACCGACCTCCTGGCCCGCGACGAAAAGCCAGTGTCCTCGCGGGAGTTCGAGTAATTCGGCGCGCTCCAGCACCGCGTCGATGTTCTCCGCGCCGAACTCCCGAAATATGGAGAGCAGCGGCAGGAAGCGCCGATGCTCGAAAAAAGTCGAGGAGCTGCGCGGGATGCCGGCGAGTGGATCGCCCGCGGGCTCCTCGCCCGCGGGCAGGTCCTCGGGCACATCGCACGCGAGCAGCTTGGCATTCAGCGCGCGCAGCTTGTGAGCGAGGATGAGCGTAACGGCGTGCTGGACCTTCACGATCGCCGCGTCGCGCTGCGCGATCAGCGCGCGAAAATCGTCGCGCTCCATGAATCGCGCGCGAATTTCGGTCCGCGCGATGACAGTGGCGGAAACGATGCCCTGATCGAGCAGCGCCATCTCGCCAAGCACGCTGCCGGGGCCCAGGCGCGCCACCGCGAGTTCCCCGCCGCCGGGAAGCGCTACGCGAGCCTCGGCCTCTCCGGTTTCGATGAAAAAAGCACCGCGGGCGGCCTGACCCTGGCGCATGAGCACGGCGCCCGGCGCGAACGAAACGGGTTGGGCAAGCCGGCGCAGCGCTTCCAGGGCGCCGGCATCGAGGGGATTGGAGAGCGGCTCGGCCACGGTTGACGATCCACGACGCCCGATCCGCCGCCCTCCCCTACCGGATATGGCCGAGCATGATTCCGATCATGAGCCCATTCTACAGCGTGGCCAGGGGTAAAAGCCTGACAGACATCGCCGGTGGGCGGATTCCGGCCGCCGCTCCTCACCTGATTCTGTTCGGGCTTCCCTCCACCGCGCTGCGCTGCGCGGCCGGCATGGCGTCGAGCATCTCCTGGACGTACTCGACGCGGTGCTTTCCGACCTGAAGCGCGAGCGCCGCGGGCCGGCGCTCGAAACACCAATCGCAGCGGCCGATGGCGCCGGTGGGAATGAAGCGCTTGCACTCGAAGCAGTGATCGCGCTCGAGATGGGGACGGCGCTCTGCATTGCGCCGGTAGACCATCAGCGTGTCGCGCAGGCGCGGCCAGCGCGGCAGATCGACGGCCTGGCCCAGCGTCCAGTTGAGCCGCAGCTCGCGATGAAAGCGCACCGAGCCGGTCGCGCCCTCGTCGGGCTCGCCGATGTAGATGAGCGTGTCGCCACGGTAAGCCTTGAGCACGGCGTAGCTCGCCGCATCGTCGTCGTAAGGCGGCCAGCAGAGAACGAGCGTGCGCTCGCGATGCCGCCGCGCGGCCATGACCGACGATTGCCTGCGGATCTTCGTCCAGGGCCCGCGCTCTGCCCGGTGATACTCGTTCCTCGACGAGCGGCCCGGCGGCGCGGCGTCATACGCCAGGACGTCGACGCCGCGAGCGCGCAGCAGCGCCGACCAGTACCCCATGCCCGCGCCGCATTCGAAGAGCGGCGCGTGCGCGGCGAGAACCTCGAGAGCGCGCGCGTTCGGGATCGCCCAGGAAAAAAGCGATGCGAGCTCCC
>DATHJM010000307.1:0-2815 GCA_035489775.1 Burkholderiales bacterium | reverse complement strand
ACCGCCACTCGCGCCGCGCGGTCGAGATCCGGAGGCATTCGTCCGGTCACGAGCGGCGCGATTTCGATGAGCGTCTCCAGCATATCGACCCTCACGATGCCGCAGTCGCGGAAATACGCGGCCAGCGCCGCGTCCTCGCCGGCGAGCGCGCCCGTGTGCGAGCGTGCAAGTTCGGCGCCGAGCCGCGAGCGGCCAAGCTTGTACGCGACGACGGGTTTTCCCGCGGCATGGGCCTTGCGCGCGGCAGCGGCAAGGTTCGCGCCATCGCGTATCGTCTCGAGAAACAGCAGGATCACCCTCGTGCCGGGATCTTCGGCGAGCAGTTCGACCAGCTCCGCCATCCCGAGGTCGGCCTCGTTGCCGACCGAGACCAGCTTGGCGAAGCCGAAGCCCCGCGCGGCGCCGCGCGAGAGCACGGTGCCGAGCATCGTTCCGCTGTGCGACACGAAGCTCGTCGTCCCCGCGGGCAGGGCATCCATGTCGAGCACCGCGTTGACGGTGAGCGCGACGCGGCCGGGAACGTCGACGAGTCCCATGCTGTTGGGGCCCAGCACCCGCACCCCGAGCGTTCTCGCCCGGGCGACGAGCCGCGCCTGCCGCGCCGCGCCCTCGGCGCCGGCGTCGGCGAAGCCGTCGCTGAAAATCGTCGCGATGGGCACGCCGCGCGCGCCGCATTCCTCGATTGCCCGCTCTACAGAATCACCGGGCGTCATGATGAAGGCGTGGTCGATCTCGCCGGGCGCCTCGGCGAGACTGGGCCAGGCGCGCTCGCCGAGCACTTCGCTGCGTGACGCGTTGATCGGGACGATGCGCCCCGCGTAGCCGTGCTTGCGCAGGAAGCGCAAGGGGCGCGCACTGTTCTTCGCCGCGTCCCCGGATGCGCCGACCAGCGCGACTGCGCGGGGAGCAAATAACGCCTGCGCGAGCTTCATGCGTCCAGGTGCGGTTCTTTTTCCAGCATCCACAATCGCGCGAGCAGCCGGCGCGCGCGATCCTCCCCGAGCACGGGCGAGGTGAGCTCAAGGTATTTTCCTTCGAGCTCGGCGTCGGAGAGCGGCATGTCCGGGTCGCCCTTTCGCGTGGGCTGGAGGTGCTCGCCGCGGCGGCCGTCGCGTGACTCGATCGCGACGCGCGCCGCGCGCTGCGCGGGAAATGCGGCGTCGAGCTCGGGGTCGAGGGCCACTTCGACGCGCCGCATGAGCGAGCGCGTGGCGGCGTCCTCCAGGCGCGCCGGCTCGAACGCGGCAAGCCGCACGCTGCCGTGCGTGAGCGCCGTCGCGACGAGATAGGGTGTGCTGAAGCGCGCCTCGGCCGCAGTCGCGGGGTTCGCGATTCCCGCCACCTCCAGCGTCGCCCGGTAGCCTCCGACGCGCACGCGCGCGATCTCCCCGGCGGCCACGCCCATCCGCGCTTTCAGCGCAAGCGCGCCGTCGATGGCGGCGAAAGCGTGACCGCAGCAGGCGTGGTTCTTGAAAGTCATTTGCGTAATGTGGAAATCTTCGCCCAGCGTGGCGAGCGCATGCTCCCAGTCGGGGGCGTCACCCATGGCGCGGCCGTAGCCCGCCTCGCCCTCCATGATGTCCAGCGAGCCGGTGACGCCTTCGGCTGCCGCGAGTGCCGCGGTGACGCCGGCTTCGGCCGCGCGCCCCGCGTGCATCGGCTTGGACATCGAATCGGTGCGGAACGCCTGCTGCAGGCCGGCGGAGAAAGTGGCGACCGTGGCGAGCGCATGGGCAAAGCGCTTTCTGTCGAGGCGGAGCAGCTCCGCCGCGGCGCTCGCCGCGCCAAAGCAGCCGATGGTGCCGGTGTTGTGCCAATACTTATAGTGGGCGCGGCCCATCGCCGCGGCGATGCGCGTGGAGATCTCGTAGCCGACGATCACCGCGCGCAGAAACTGCTCGCCTGAGGCGCGCCGCGACTGCGCCACGGCGAGCGCCGCGGCAATGGTCGGGGCGCCGGGATGATAGATGCCCTCGCGGAAAATGTCGTCCACCTCGACCGTGTGCGCGGCCGCGCCGTTGATGAGCGCCGCGGCTCGTACCGTCGCGCGCCTGCCCAGGGCGAGATGCGAGTCTCCGAGGTCCAGTTCCCCGGCGAGAGCGCGCTCGAGCAGCACCGCCGGAGCAACCACGGCTCCGGGAAGCAACGCGGCGTACCAGTCGATCACCGCGCGTTTGGCGTGGTGCAGCACATCGGGCGCGATCGGCCGCCCGCGATAGGCCTCCGAGAATCCGGCGAGGCGCTCGACGACGTGCATCCCTCCCCCCTACTCCGCTTTGATCCCCGCCTCTTTCATCAGCTTCGACCACTTCGCCTGGTCGTCGTGAATGAAGCGCGCGAACTCTTCGGGCGTGTTGCCGGCGGGCTCGGCTCCGAGGCCGAGCATCTTCTCGCGCACGTCCCTCATCGCGAGCACACGGTTCGCTTCGACCGAAAGCTTCACCACGGTCGCCTTCGGCGTCGCCACGGGCGCAAGCAGGCCGAACCAGCCCACCGCTTCGTAGCCCGGCAATCCCGATTCGGAAACGCTCGGAAGATCCGGCAAGGTCTCCGAGCGCTTCGACCCGGTGACGGCGAGCGCTTTCAGTCTGCCCGCCTGCACGTACGGCATCACCGTCTGCGCCGGCGCGAACATCAGGTTGACGTGCCCGGCGAGCAGGTCGGTCACCGCCTGTCCCGTGCCCTTGTACGGCACGTGCAGCAGGTCCACGCCCGCAATGGACTTGAACAGCTCCGCGGCAAGATGCGAAGCCGCACCCGCGCCCGAGGAGGCGAAACTGAGCTTCCCCGGGTTCGCTCTCGCGAGCGCGATCAG
>DATHJM010000306.1:0-4500 GCA_035489775.1 Burkholderiales bacterium | reverse complement strand
ATGTTGCGGGAAAGAGCGCGGACTTCGAGGTCAGCGTGCAGGCAGTCGAAGCTCCGAAGCTCCCGGCGATCGATGCCGACTTCGCGAAGTCGCTCGGCGTGGCCGACGGCGACATCGCGAAAATGCGCGAAGAGGTCAGGGCAAACGTCGAGCGCGAAGTCAAGAAACGCGTGGAGGGCGAGGTCAAGCAGAAGGTCATGCAGGCGCTGGTCGACTCGACCACGCTCGAATTGCCGAAGTCGCTCGTGGAAATCGAGCTGCAGCGCATGGTGCAGCAGGCGCGCGCGGACCTCGAGGCGCGCGGCGTCAAGCTGGAAAGGCTGCCCGTGGATCCCGGGGCGCTCGAAGGGCAGGCGCGGCGCCGCGTGACGCTGGGACTCATCCTCGGCGAGCTGGTGAAATCGCACGAGCTCGGCGCCAAGCCCGAGCAGGTGCGGGCGCTGGTGACCGAGCACGCCCAGACGTATGAACAGCCCTTCGAAGTGGTAAGATGGGTCTACTCGGAGCCGCAGCGTTTGAACGAATTCGAGGGTCTTGCAGTCGAGTCGAACGTCGTCAGCTGGGTCCTCGGGCGTGCCAAGGTGGAGGATAAGGCGATCAGCTTCGATGAACTGATGGGAGCAGCGAAATGAGCGGCATGACCTGGAGCACAGGCGCGCCGCAGGTCGAGGCGTCACGTCAGGATCCGCAGGACCTGGGGCTGATCCCCATGGTGATCGAGCAGAGCGGGCGGGGCGAGCGCGCCTACGACATCTACTCTCGCCTGCTCAAGGAACGGGTGGTGTTCCTCGTCGGTCCCGTCAACGAGATCTCGGCCAACCTGATCGTCGCGCAGCTCCTTTTCCTCGAGTCGGAAAATCCCGACAAGGACATCTTCTTCTACATCAATTCCCCGGGCGGTTCGGTGTCCGCGGGGCTTGCGATCTACGACACCATGCAGTTCGTCAAGCCCGACGTCTCCACGCTTTGCGTCGGGCAGGCGGCCAGCATGGGCGCGCTGCTGCTCGCCGCGGGTGACAAGGACAAGCGTTTCTGCCTGCCGAATTCCCGGGTGATGATTCACCAGCCGATGGGAGGCTTCCAGGGCCAGGCGTCCGACGTCGAGATCCACGCCAAGGAAATCCTCTACCTGCGCCAGCGCCTGAACGAGATCATGGCGAAGCACACCGGCCAGACCGTGGATCGCATCTCGAAGGACACCGATCGCGACAACTTCCTTTCGGCGGACGAGGCGGTGAAATTCGGCCTCGTCGACAGGGTGCTGACTTCACGGGCCGAGGCTGCTGCGGCAGCGGGGGCCTGAAGGCGGAGACGACATGACCGAAAAAACGGGCGGCGAAAAACTTCTCTACTGCTCCTTCTGCGGCAAGAGCCAGCACGAGGTGAGAAAGTTGATCGCCGGACCGTCGGTATTCATTTGCGACGAGTGCATCGAGCTGTGCAACGACATCATCCGCGAGGAAAGCGCCGCGGACAAGGGCGGCAAGCCGGCCAAATCCGACCTGCCGACGCCACGGGAAATCTGCGGGATCCTGGACGAGTACGTGATCGGGCAGGAACTTGCCAAGAAGATCCTTTCGGTCGCGGTATACAACCATTACAAGCGCCTGAAGCACCTCTCGAAGAACGACGAAGTCGAGCTCGCAAAATCGAACATCCTCCTTGTCGGCCCCACCGGATCGGGCAAGACGCTGCTCGCGCAGACGATGGCGCGCCTCCTGAACGTTCCGTTCGTGATCGCCGACGCGACCACGCTCACCGAGGCGGGCTACGTCGGCGAGGACGTGGAGAACATCATCCAGAAGCTGCTGCAGAACTGCGACTACGACGTCGACAAGGCGAAGCGAGGCATCGTCTATATCGACGAGATCGACAAGATTTCGCGCAAGTCCGACAACCCTTCGATCACCCGGGACGTTTCGGGCGAAGGCGTGCAGCAGGCGCTGCTCAAGCTCATCGAGGGGACGATCGCGTCCGTGCCGCCGCAGGGCGGTCGCAAGCACCCCAACCAGGACTTCGTGCAGGTGGACACGACGAACATCCTGTTCATCTGCGGGGGAGCGTTCGACGGCCTGGAAAAGATCATCCGCGGCCGCTCCGAAAAGAGCGGCATCGGATTCGGTGCGGACGTGAGGAGCCTCAAGAACGGCAAGGACATCAGCGAGATCCTGAAGACCGTCGAACCGGAGGACCTCATAAAATACGGACTGATACCGGAGTTCGTCGGGCGGCTGCCGGTCGTGGCGACGCTCGAGGAGCTCGACGAGCAGGCCTTGATCCAGATTCTGACCGAACCGAAAAACGCTCTCATCAAGCAGTATCAGAAGCTCTTCGGCATGGAGGGGGCGGATCTGGAAGTGCGGCCGCAGGCGCTGCAGGCGATCGCCAAGAAGGCCCTGGCGCGAAAGACAGGGGCGCGGGGGCTGCGTTCGATCCTGGAACAGGTGCTGCTGGACCTCATGTTCGACCTTCCGACGATGGAGAACGTGAGCAAAGTCGTGGTGGACGAGAACACCATCATCGGCGAGGGCAAGCCCCTTCTCATCTACACCGAACCGCCGAAGGTGGCGGGGACGGCTTGAGCGACGGCTGTTACCCCGCACGGGCGCAGCTTGAACGGGGGCACATCGCCCCAATGTAGTTGTTGATCCTTTTCCCCGGGAACGCCATGGCCGACGAGATCGCATCCGCCCCCAACCAGTATCCGCTGCTGCCGCTGCGGGACGTGGTCGTGTTTCCGCACATGGTCATTCCGCTCTTCGTCGGACGGCCAAAGTCGATCAAGGCAATGGAGCTCGCCATGGAAGCGGGCAAGAGCATCCTGCTCGTCGCACAGAAATCCGCGGCCAAGGACGAGCCCTCCGCCGAGGACCTGTACAAGATCGGCTGCATCTCGAACATCCTGCAAATGCTCAAGCTTCCCGACGGCACGGTGAAGGTGCTGGTGGAAGGCAGCCAGCGAGCCCGGATCCACAGCATCGACGATATGCGCAGCCATTACGTGGCCGAGGCAGCCGCGGTGCCGGCGGACGCAGGAGAAGTCACCGAGATCGAGGCCATGCGCCGGGCGCTCATCGCCCAGTTCGACCAGTACGTGAAGCTGAACAAGAAAATCCCGCCGGAGATCCTCACTTCGCTTGCGGGAATCGAAGAGGCCGGGCGGCTGGCGGATACCATCGCCGCGCATCTGCCGCTCAAGCTCGAGCAGAAGCAACAGGTGCTGGAGATGTTCGAAGTCAAGGCGCGCCTGGAGCACCTGCTTTCGCAGCTGGAAACCGAGATCGACATTCTCCAGGTCGAGAAGCGCATTCGCGGCCGCGTCAAGCGGCAGATGGAGAAGAGCCAGCGCGAGTACTACCTGAACGAGCAGGTGAAGGCGATCCAGAAGGAGCTCGGCGAGGGCGAGGACGGCGCCGATCTCGAGGAAATGGAAAAGCGCGTGAAGGCCGCGCGCATGCCCAAGGAGGCGCGCAAGAAGGCCGAAGCCGAACTCAAGAAGCTGCGTCTCATGTCGCCCATGTCGGCCGAGGCGACGGTGGTGCGCAATTACGTCGAGACGCTCGTCAACCTCCCCTGGAAGAAGCGCAGCAAGATCTCCCGCGACATCGGAGCGGCCGAGAAGATTCTGGACGCCGACCACTACGGCCTGGAGAAGGTGAAGGAGCGCATCGTCGAATATCTCGCGGTACAGAGCCGCGTCGACAAGGTCAAGGCGCCGATCCTGTGCCTGGTGGGTGCCCCCGGGGTGGGAAAGACATCCCTCGGACAGTCGATCGCCCGCGCGACCAATCGAAAATTCGTTCGCATGTCGCTCGGCGGCGTGCGCGACGAAGCCGAGATCCGCGGCCACCGGCGCACCTACATCGGCTCCATGCCCGGCAAGATCCTGCAGAACATGAGTCGGGTCGGCGTCCGCAATCCCCTGTTCCTGCTCGACGAAGTAGACAAGATGGGGATGGACTTCCGCGGCGATCCGTCCTCGGCGCTGCTCGAAGTGCTCGATCCGGAACAGAACCACACGTTCACGGACCACTACGTGGAAGTCGAGTACGACCTCTCGGAAGTGATGTTTGTCGCGACGGCCAACACCCTGAACATTCCTCCGGCGCTGCTGGACCGGATGGAAGTGATCCGCATATCCGGGTATACGGAGGACGAGAAGGTCAACATCGCCTCCCGTTACCTCCTGCCGAAGCAGCTCAAGAATAATGGGCTGAAGAAGGAGGAGGTCTCGGTGTCCGAGGCGGCCCTCCGCGACATCATCCGCTACTACACGCGCGAGGCGGGCGTGCGCAGCCTGGAGCGCGAGATTTCCAAGATCTGCCGCAAGGTGGTCAAGCTGCTGGTGACCAAGGAGAAGGAGAAGCGCATTCTCGTCACCCCCAAGAACCTGGACAAGTTCCTCGGTGTGCGCCGCTTCAGCTACGGCATTGCAGAGAAGAAGAACCAGGTCGGGCAGGTGACCGGGCTTGCGTGGACCGAAGTCGGGGGCGAGCTCCT
>DATHJM010000305.1:0-2723 GCA_035489775.1 Burkholderiales bacterium | reverse complement strand
GTTCGACCGGGCGCGCAATTGCCTTGATTCCGGCGAGTCTCTGCTGCGCGCGATGTCCGATCGACTTAGCCTCGGCGTGCTCCTTTGCGGCCGAGCCGAAGCGGCGCACCTCGCCGGCGACCCCGAATCTGCCAAGGACGTTCTCGCCGAGGCGGAGTCGCTGGCGACAGCCATCGGAGCGGGGCCCGATTCCGAGCTTGGCCTGGCTCTGGTCCGAGTCCGGGACCTTCGCTTCAGTGCGTGACGCCGCGTGGGGCGGCGCTGCCTGAACTCATTGGTTGTTGATCCATGGATCGAGCGGCGGCAACGGCAGAGGATTCAGCGGTTTCGAGCCATCGTTGACGTTGACGATGTACTTATAGTGTCCGAGCCTGTGGCCCCTCTTTGCGCACGTGAAGCTCTTTCCCCCCTTGGTGGGGGCACAGGGCGAGAAGTTGCCGGGGTCGATCACGATGCCGTCCCGGGGGAACAGGTAATTACTTTCCTTTGACAAATTCCACATGATCGTGCCTATGTCCGCCGTCACGACCGCGCGCTCCTCGGGGACCACGATTCTTCCGCCCTCGACTTTTACGTCGATGTTTTTGACTCCCGCCGCTCCCGATGACGTCTTGTCCACACAGCCGCACAAGGCCAGGGAAATCGCGACGACTACGTAAGCGGAGTGTCTCAGTTTCATTTTGCTCTCCCCTTTAAGTGGTTGGAAAATCAATCGGTGCACCACGCATCCGGCCGCTGCGGCAAATCACAAAAACAGGGTAATTCGCTACCTAGTTGGCTAACGTCCGGCATCAGCCGCGCGCCGCTATTGGGAACCCGGCGGTTCGGAAGAGCGAAATACAAAAATTGCAACCGTCACGGCAACCCCGACGCCCACGCCAAAACCTGCCCCGACAGCAACGCCAATGCCGATGTGGGCCACCGCTGCGCCGACAACTGCACCCAGTAAGACGCCAACGAATATGCTCAACGGCAAAGCAACTACGCCCCAGCGTGAAAGCTTTGTTTCCTGACTTCGGTTTTTCCCGCTGACCGTCATAGTTCCCGACACCCGTGTAACGCGTCGATATCCTAGTCCAGGCAGGCTACGCCCAAGTTTCCGATCCATCAAGCCGACCTCCGATCAGCGAGAGACCGAGCGCGCAATCACGAAGTTCTCGACTCTCGTCGCGCCTGCGCGCTTGAGCGCCCGTGCGAGCTCGTTCAGGGTCGCGCCGGTGGTCATGACGTCGTCCAACACGGCGACGCTCGCTCCGGAGAGATCGAGTTTGCACAGGAACGCCCCGCGCACGTTCTTCGCGCGCTCTTCGTAGGGAAGGTCCGTCTGCGGCAGCGTGTGCTTCACGCGCAGCACGCCGCGCGGCTCGATCGGTCTGCCCAGGTGCCGCGCGATCTCGAGGGCCTGGTTGAATCCGCGCTCGGCGAGGCGCTTGGGGTGCAGCGGCATCGGCACGATCAGATCGACCTCGGGCATGGTCCGGGCCGCGAGGCTGCGCGCGAAGAATCCGGCGAGGGCGAGCCGGCCGCGATACTTGAGCGCCTGCACCAGCCCGTCGCACGGAAATTCGTAGCGCCACAACGCGAGCGTTGCGTCGAAGTGCGGGGGGTGGTTGAGGCAGCTCCCGCACACCGCGCCGGCGGGGCTGGGAAGCGCGCAGCGCGGACAAGAATCGGGAAGCACCGGTAATTCGGCGATGCAGGCCGGGCACAACAGCTCTGGAGCGGTTTCCGCCCCGCAAAGCAGACAATCTTCGCTGGCCCAGGCCTGGACGTTTCTTACGCAGGTGTTGAATAGAGTGGACAGGATCATTTGACATCTTTTCGGCTTGCCCGGATGATCGTGTGATGGAGCCTTCGACCACTCCCGATAACGCATCAGCCGCCGCAGCGGTGCACCACGGTCCGACCGAAGAAGCGCCGCGCTGGACTCGCGCGACCGTCGAGGCGCTCTTCGAGCTGCCTTTCAACGATCTTCTGCACCGCGCCCAGACTGTGCATCGCCTGCACTTCGACGCGAACGCGGTGCAGCTCTCCACGCTGCTCTCGATCAAGACCGGAGGCTGCCCCGAAGACTGTGCCTACTGCCCGCAATCGGCGCGCTACCGCACCGGGGTCGATACCGAGCCGCTCGTTCCGCTCGAGATGGTGCTCGCGGCGGCGCGCGCGGCGAAGCAGAATGGAGCCACGCGTTTTTGCATGGGCGCCGCCTGGCGCGGCCCCAAGCGGAAGGACATCGAGCAAGTGGCGCAGAGGGTGCGCGCGGTAAAAGCGCTGGGGCTTGAGACCTGCGCGACGCTCGGCCTCTTGCGCGAAGGCCAGGCGGAAGAGCTCAAGGCGGCGGGCTTAGACTATTACAACCACAACCTCGACACGGCTCCCGAGTTCTATGGCGAGATCATCACCACGCGCACTTATGGCGACCGGCTCGATACGCTCGCGCGGGTGCGCAGTGCGGGAATCAAGGTGTGTTGCGGCGGAATCGTAGGCATGGGCGAGTCGCGCGCGCAGCGCGCGGGCCTGATCGCCGGGCTCGCGAGCTTGGCCCCTCCGCCCGAATCGGTGCCGATCAACGAACTCGTTCAGGTTGAGGGCACGCCGCTCGAGAGCGCACCCAAACTCGACTGGAGCGAGTTCGTGCGCACCGTTGCTTGCGCCCGTATCACCATGCCGCGCAGCACCGTGCGGCTCTCCGCGGGCCGCGCCGAGATGCCCGAGGCCGTGCA
>DATHJM010000304.1:0-4066 GCA_035489775.1 Burkholderiales bacterium | reverse complement strand
CGAGAAGTTCCACTTTCCGCCGATGACATAGCCGCCCTCCACCTTCTGCGCGCGCCCCTGCGGAAAGGCGATGCCGGATGCGATCAGCGCTTCGGGATCCGCGCCCCACACTTCTTCCTGCGCGCGCTCCTCGTACATCGCGAGCATCCAGTGGTGCACCTGGAGATTGCCGAAATTCCACGCGGTCGAAGCGCAGCCGCGCGCGAGCTCGTAGCAGAAATCGACGTAAGCGACGAAATCGAACTCCATTCCGCCCCAGCGCTTGGGCTGCATCGAGCGGAGGATGCCGCTCGCGTGCAGCTCCGCGATCGTCTCGGGCGGCATCACGCGGGCTTTTTCGGCCTGGGAGGCGCGGCTGCGCAGAGCCGGCACCATCGCCCGCGCGCGGCCGATCGCCTCCTCATAGGAGACGCCGGCGAAGCTGCGCGCGCCCGTGTGCGGGGCGTTCATTACGCGGCGACCTTGGCCTTCGCGGCTTTCTTCTTCGCCGGCTTGGACGCGGCGGCGCGCGGCATCCTCGAGTAATCCTCCCCGCCCCAGTCCGGCGCCTTGGTGACGCCGAAGAAGTTGAGCTCGATCGTGAGGCCGTCCGGATCCTTGATGAACAGCTGATAGAGCTGCGATTCGGGGAAATTCCGCGGCCGGATCGGGATGCCGAGCTTCTGGAGGTGCTTCACGAACTTGTCCGGATCGGTCGCAAGAAACGCGATGTGGTCGATCACGCCGGAGTTGGCGGTCGCCGCGTTCTTCGGGCTGCCGAGGTAGTAGAGCTCGGAGTTGGGCACGCCCGCCTGCGCCATGTGCACCTGGATCTTGCCGTTGATGCCCAGCCAGTAGCCGGGAAACGGGAAATCGGGCCGCGGCATGACTTCGAAGCCGAGCACCTCGCAGTAGAAATCCCTGGTGCGCTCGAGCTTGTTGGCGCGAATGAGGAAGTGGTTCAGTTCGGTGACGGGCATGGTGTGCTCCTGTAGCGGGTGCCGCTGCGGGGCCGGACGCCCCGGACCATACGGCGACATTATGCCAAAGAACGAAGTACACTTTGCGCTCCGGGTTGTGACAGAGGCTGTCGCAGGTTTGCTTTGCGGCACCCCTGTCTCAGGGGAGCACGAGGGGATGTGTCCCCTCGTATCGTTACTGCCAAGCCAGAGGAGAAACCAAGTGGGCAAGATGATCGAACTCAGTGCCGCCGACGGTCACAAACTAGCCGCCTACCGCGCCGAACCCAAGGGAAAACCCCGCGGCGGGCTGATCGTGGTGCAGGAGATCTTCGGGGTGAACAGCCATATCCAGAGCGTCGCCGACGGCTACGCCGCGGACGGATATCTCGCCATCGCGCCGGCCTTCTTCGACCGCGCCCAGCGCGGCGTGGACCTCGGCTACACGCCGGCCGATATCGAAGTCGGCCGCACCTACATCCCGAAGATGCAATGGGACAAGGTCATGCTGGACGCCGCGGCGGGGATGGCAAACATCAAGTCCGCGGGGAAGACCGGCGTCGTCGGCTACTGCTGGGGCGGCACGGTGTCCTGGGTGGCCGCGGTGCGCCTGGCCGGCCTTGCATGCTCGGTCTGCTATTACGGCGGCGGCATTGCCGGGATGATGAACGAGCAGCCGAAGTGCCCGGTGACGTTCCACTGGGGCGAGACCGACCATGCGATCCCGGTCGCCGACGCGAAGAAAGTCGCCGCCGCGCATCCCAAGGCGCAGGCGTTCTTCTACCCGGCGGGGCACGGCTTCAACTGCGACCAGCGCGGGTCGTACCACGCCGAGAGCGCCAAGCTCGCGCGCACGCGTTCGCTCGAATTCCTGCGCAAGCACATCGGCTGAGCGCCGAGCACATGCCGCCGATTCAAGTCAGGAAGCTCGGAGGAGCCCTCGGCGCCGAAGCGAGCGGCATCGACCTTTCGCGGCCGCTTGCCGCGGAGACCTTCGCTGAGATCCGCAAGGCCTGGCTCGATCACCTGGTGCTGCGTTTCCGCGGGCAGACGCTTTCCGATCCGCAGTTGCTGGCATTCAGTGCGCTGTTCGGCGAGCTCGATCCGCCGGGGCCGAATCCCTACGGCAAGCCGTTCCTGCCCGAGCATCCGGAAATGAACGTGATCTCCAATATCAAGATGGAGGGCGCGCCGATCGGCGGCCTGGGCGACGGCGAGGCGATCTGGCACGCCGACATGACTTACGTCGATACGCCGCCGATGGCCGCGATCCTGCACGCGCTCGAAGTGCCGCCCTCCGGCGGCGACACCTGGTGGGCGAACATGTACCTCGCGTACGAGAAGCTGCCGCCCAGGCTGCGAAAGAAGATCGAGGGCCGCAAGGCGGTCCACGACGCCACCTACAACAGCGCCGGCGTCAAACGCAAAGGCTTCCAGGACGTGACCGACCCGCGAAAGGCGCCGGGCGCGCAGCACGAGCTCATCCGCACGCATCCGGAGACCGGGCGCCCGTGCCTCTTCCTCGGGCGCCGGCGCAACAGCTACATCATGGGCATGGATCTGGACGAGAGCGACGCACTGCTGGACGAGTTGTGGGCGCACGCGACCCAGCCCGGGTTCACCTTCCGCCAGCAATGGCGGGTGGGCGACGTGCTGATCTGGGACAACCGCTGCACGCTGCACCGGCGCGACTCTTTCGACCCGAACGCGCGGCGCCTCATGCATCGCACCCAGATCAAGGCGAATCAGCCGCACGCCTGAATTTCCCGCATGAGCACGCAAGTCGCCCCGCGCCGGATTTCCGAAGCCCGGCCGAAGCTCGCGATCGAGCGAGTCGAAGTATTCGGCGTCGCCGTGCCGCTGGTGGGCGGCGGGTTCAAGAACGCCTACGTGACCAAGACCGTCCAAAAAAGCGCCGTCGTGCGCGTGACCGCCGCCGGCGGCGCGGCCGGGCTGGGAAACATCGATCCTTCGCCGGGCTATTCGACCGAGACCATCGAGGAATCGCTTGCGGCGCTGCGCGGCAAGCTCGCTCCAAGGGTGATCGGCGCGGATGCCGCGAACATCCATGTCCTCAACGCGCGGCTGGACGCGGCGGTGCCCGGTTTTCTCGACGCCAAGGCGGCGATCGAGATGGCTTGCGTGGACCTCACCGCACGCGCGCTCGGCGTGCCGGTGTATACCTATCTCGGCGGCGCGGTGAAAGAGCGCCTCACCTTCAACGCCTGGATCGGCATCGTGCCACCGGAGGAAGCGGCGGCCGAGGCGCGCAAGTGGTTCGATCGCGGCTTTCGCTCGGCGAAGATCAAGGTGGGCGGGGGCATCGAGGCCGACCGCGACCGCGTCAAGGCGGTGCGCGAGGCGGTCGGCGGCGCGATGGCGCTGCGCATCGACGCGAACGCGGGCTACGACGCCGACGCGGCGATACGCCTTGCGCGCCTGGTGCAAGCGTGCGACCTGCAGCTCTTCGAGCAGCCGGTCGCCGCCGGCGATCTCGCCGGGATGGCGCGCGTGCGCCGCGAAGCCGGCGGCGTTCCCATCATGGCGGACGAATCGATTCTCGATCACGCGAGTTTGATCGCAGTGATCAGGGCGGGCGCAGCCGACATCGTCAAGCTCAAGGTGATGAAGCAGGGCGGATTCCACCGCGCGGCCGCAATGCTCGCGACGGCTGAAGCCGCGGGGATGCGCTGCGTGATCGGACACGGTTTCGGGCTGGGAGTGAACACCATGGCGGAGATCATGCTCGCCGCCACCAGCGCGAACGTGATCGACGGGCTGGAATGCGTCGGGCCGCTCAAGACCGTGGACGACATCACCACCGAAAAACTCGACCTCGGCGCGGGCGTCCTCGCGCTTCCGCCCGGCCCGGGCCTCGGGGTCGCGCTCGACGAGGCGAAGCTCGCGCGCTACCGGTTCGGGTAGACGCGGGGACTTCGATGGCCCGCCGCTTCCGCCATGCCTTCGCCGCTTTTGCCTGCTTTGCCTGCTTGCTCGCCGCCGCGCCGGCGTTCGCTCAAGGGTATCCGGCGCGGCCGGTAAGACTGCTCGTCCCGTTTTCCGCGGGCGGCACCGTGGACATCGTGGCGCGCCTTCTCGGCGCGAAGCTTTCCGCGGACCTCGGACAG
>DATHJM010000303.1:0-3648 GCA_035489775.1 Burkholderiales bacterium | reverse complement strand
GGGTGTGCGGCTAGGAGGAGCGGGTCCGCCGCTCGGTTGATTTCCGGCAAAGGGGTCGAGGGCGAGGATTTCCTGTCGAATCCTGTTTTACCCGAGTTGATTTCGCTGCACGGTCTGATCGTGATGACCGGGCTCGCCATCTACGTAGCGGTGTCGCATACGCTGCGCCAGCGCCGTCATCCTTCGGCTTCAATTGCGTGGGTTGTGACGCTCGTGCTGCTTCCTTATGTCGGATTGCCGCTCTACCTTCTGTTCGGAACGCGCAAGCTGGTGCGCAGGGAATACGGCCGGCCCAGCGCGAGCGCCGGCACCGAAGCGGAATGGCCGCAGCGGCTTGCGGCCGCGATGGACCTCGCGCCTGCCGCGTCGTACCGGTCTTTGCGGATCCACGAGAACGGCGGGGAGGCGCTGCGGGCGCTCTGGGAGCAGATGGACGCGGCGGTCCACACGCTCGATCTCTGCACTTATATTCTCGGGCGGGATCCGATGGCGGACGCGCTCTGCGAGAAGCTCGCTCGCAGGGCGCGCGACGGCGTGCAGGTCCGGCTGTTGATCGACGGCGTGGGGCGCATGCTGGAGCCTAGTCGCAATCTGAACGCGCTGAGAGCCGCGGGCGTGCAGGTAGCGATCTTCGTGCCTCCGCTGTCCTCACCCTTGCGCGGGAGACTCAATCTGCGGAATCACCGCAAGATGGTGATCGCCGACGGTTCCTGGCTTTGGTGCGGCGGGCGCAATCTGGCGGCGCAATACTTCGAGGGCGCGCCGGGCGTGACTCCCTGGAAGGACTTGTCGTTCGATCTCCACGGTGCCGTGGCGGGGCGGGCGCTCGAGTGTTTCGAGCGCGACTGGAGCTTTGCGACCAGGGTTCCCGGCGTCAGGCAGGAGGCGCCGCCGGAAGCGGCGTCGGGCACGATGGCGCAGTTGATTCCATCGGGCCCCGACCAGTGCGACGATACCCTGTACGCGCTTCTCGTGATGGCCTGTTTCAACGCACGCGAGCGTATCGTGGCGGTGACGCCTTATTTCGTGCCTGGCAATTCCCTGCTCATGGGCTTGACCCTCGCGGCGCGGCGCAACGTGGACGTGAATCTGATCATGCCGGAGAGGTCGAATCACCGCCTGGCGGATCTGGCCCGCCCGCGGGCACTGCGGGAGCTCGCGGGCGCCGGCGCGAAGGTCTGGCTTGTTCCCGAGATGATTCACGCAAAAGCCGTCGTCATCGACAGTTCGATCGCCCTGGCGGGTTCGGCCAATCTCGACGGGCGCAGCCTGTTGCTCAACTACGAGCTGATGGTGGCGTTCTACGCCAGCGAGGACGTTCGACGCTTTGCCGGCTGGATGGAGCGGCAGATGCAGGGTGCAAGGCGCTACATCCCTCGCTTGCCGAGCCTCGCACAGGATGTGGCGGAAGGGATCGTGCTCTGGCTGACGTTCCAGCTCTGAAGGCCGTCTGAATTAGGCTAGAACTGCTTCCTCGCCTTGGCGAAGGATTCCTTCAGAACCTCGTAGCTTTTCACGAATCCGGTCTTGACCTGTTCCCATGATTCCGCGGAGCTGTGCTTGAGTCCGCCGTACCACTCGGCAGCCTCGTTGCGTTCCCTGCGCAGCGCGTTCAGCGTAGCCCGGGCATTCTTGCGGGCGCCCTGATCCATCCGTTCCCATTCGCTGTCCAGTTTCCTCTCCATGCGACGGATGCGCGCATCCACATCGTCGAGCCCGGACTTGGCTTGCTTGATGGCCTCGTCGCGCTGCGCCACCGTGTAGTCCTTGATCGCCCGGCCGGTCTCGCCGGCCTTTTTCGAGACGTCCTTTGCCGTGGTTTTGCCGCCCGGAGCCTCGGCGGCAAAAGACAGCGGCGAAACCGCGAGCAGCGCGCCCAGCGCGAGCGTCCGGACCGAAAAAACCATTGCTCGAATCTTCATTTTTTCTCCTTGCCTGTTTGCATTTATTCCCGATGACCGATCAACGCCGTCTATTCTCCCAGCAATTCCGCCGGGGGCAAAGGTGGAATCGATGACCGCGGATAGTCGTTGACCGGCATTTATCGTTCATAATAGCCAGCCGCACTCAACCGGGGTCCGGGTCCCATCATTTCTCCGCGGTCATGAAAATATTGCTGGTCGACGATTCACCGACGATCCTCGCTGCCACCAAACCATTGCTCGTCAAGATGGGGCACGCGGTGGCGACGGCTGAAAACGGCGAGGAAGCGCTGCGCTCCTACAAACGCGATTGCCCGAACCTGGTGCTCATGGACGTGAACATGCCGGTCATGGACGGCTATGCGGCGGCGCAGCGCATCCGGTCGGAGTATCCCATGGACTGGGTCCCCATCATTTTTCTCAGCGGGGCGGACGATGAACAGCACCTCGAGCTCGGCATACAGGCAGGCGGTGATGACTACCTGATCAAGCCTTGCAGCTACGTCGTTCTGGACGCAAAGATTCGCGCCATGCAGCGCATCGACGAGATGCGCCAGCGGCAGCTCCAGATGTCCGCAGAATTGCTCTCGGCGAACAAACAGCTGGAACTCATTGCATCGCAGGACGGGCTGACCGACCTCGCCAACCGGAGGCACTTCGATGTCTATCTCGCTACCGAGCTCGCGCGCTCGCGACGCAGCAAGCAGATCGTTGCGCTCGTCCTGTGCGACGTCGATTTTTTCAAGCTCTACAACGACCATTACGGCCATCCTGCGGGCGATGAATGCCTCAAGCGGGTAGCAGTTGCGCTGCAGTCCGCGTGCCGCCGCCCCGCGGACCTGGTGGCGCGCTACGGCGGGGAGGAATTCGCGCTCGTCCTTCCGGAAACCGAGATGAGCGGCGCCGTCCAGGTTGCGGAAACAGCCAGGAAAGCGGTCGAGCAGCTGAAAATCGCTCATGAGCATTCGAACGCAGCCGCGCACGTCAGCATCAGCGCCGGGGTCGCCGCGCAGCTTCCGGGGCTGACCATCGCGGCGGAGCAATTGATCATGGCCGCCGACGAAATGCTCTATCAAGCCAAGCATCTGGGGCGCAATCGAGTCGTAGCGGTGCAGGCAAAGCCGGCTTGAAAAGTCGTGATCGGCCCCATGTTCGACAGGGAAATGCTGGTCCTTTCCATTCCGGGATTCAGCGACCCGGTGAGCGCCATGACCCACCTGCTGGGCTCGGGCGTGTTCGCGGTGCTGGGGTTTCTCCTGGTGCGGAAAGGCCACCACGCGGATGGCTCCTGGTGGAACTGGCGCATGACCGGCCTTAGCGTGTTCGTCTTGGCCGCGGTGGCTCAACTGGGGATCAGCGGCGCTTATCACATCCTCCAGCCCGGCCTCGCCCCCCGGCTGGTGATGCAGCAGATAGACCACACCGCCATCTTCATTCTCATCGCGGCGACTTTTGTCCCCGTGCACGCAATTCTTTTTAAAGGCCGGCGGCGCTGGCTTATATTGCTGATTCTGTTCTCGCTGGCCGCCACCGGCATCACGTTCAATTTCTTGTACTTCGCCGGGCTGCCCGAAATACTCGGGCTGGCGTTTTATATCGCCATGGGCTGGGTGGGAGTGTATTCAGGCTACGCGCTGTACCGCCGCTACGGATGGGAGTTCATCCGTCCTCTGGTATGGGGGGGCGTCGCCTATACGCTGGGGGGGACGATAGAGTTCCTGCGCCG
>DATHJM010000302.1:0-2688 GCA_035489775.1 Burkholderiales bacterium | reverse complement strand
CGACCGAGGCGGGGGGCGTTGCGCCGCGCAGCTTGAGCGGGATCGAACGAACCGTTTTCAGGTTCGCCGTCACGTCTTCCCCGGTATAACCGTCGCCGCGGGTCGCGCCCTGTACAAAGCGACCGCGATCGTACAGGAGGCTGATCGCGAGGCCGTCGAACTTCGGCTCCGCCGCGTATTCGATCTCGTCTTCGCCCAGCCCCTCGCGAACCCGTCGATCGAACCCGATCACATCTTCGTCGGTAAAGGCGTTGTTCAGCGAAAGCATCGGCGTGCGATGGGTTACTTGTCGAAACTCCTCGAGCGGCGCGCCGCCGACCCGGAGAGTAGGTGAATCCGGGGTGAGAAGCTCGGGATGGGCCCTCTCAAGCTCGAGCAGTTCCCGGAACAACTTGTCGTACTCGGCGTCCGGTATGGTCGGCGAATCAAGCACGTAATAGCGGTAGTTGTGGGTCTCGATTTCGCGGCGAAGCGCCTCCGCGCGTTGGCGGGCCTTCTCCGCGACCGCCATCAGGAAAAAAGCCGCAGCGCGAGCGCCCCGCCGGGTGGGATGCCGCGCGCCTCCATGCTCCTGTGTATCGCGCGAAGCTGCGCCCCGATGGCGTCGAAAGCCGCGGGGCCCAAGGGCTGGCGATTGTCGTCGACGATGCGCGCGTTGAGCTCCCGCGCAAAAAATTGCACGGAATCGCGGAATTGAACGAAAGCGCCCCGCGGAGTCCGCGGGACATCGAGCTCGAGGGTCACCCCATGCGTCGAGAGCGATCTCAGGCCGTCGATACTGAAGGGGCTCGGCTCGAGATTCGCAAGCGCGCAAATCACCCGCCCGGCTTCGTCGCGGTGCCGGAACTTTCCATCCGGTTCGTCGAGCTCGAACCCTGCCGCTTGCGCAAGTCCGCCCAGTCTCGTTCCGGAGAAGGCGCCCGTATCGCTTACGACATGGACGGCAAACCGGATATCGACTTCTCCACAAAAGCGATCGAGTTCCCTGGCCTTGGCCAAAGCGGGCGCCGGATCCGGCACGGCCGCAAGAGCCCCGACGGACGCGGCCGCACTCTCTATCGCGGCTCCGAACGCGGCCAGTTCCTCCGCATCCGCAGCGCCCCGGCGGTCCACGAGCTGCATGCCCGAGCGCAGCCGCGAGTAGCTGCGGTCGGGATCGAGGGGTTCCCAGGAGGCCGCTGTCTCATCGAAGCCCTCCCAAGAAGTGAGTTTCGAGCAGCGCTCGAGCGCAGGGGCCGCCGCCCCGATCAAGGCTGCTCCGGAAACCTCCTCCGGAGTTTCAATCGGAACGATGAGGTCCAGGAACTCGGACAGTCCCGGCCTCGAAGCCCCGGCAGCTTCCGCTTCCGCCTCGAAAGATACGAGCACCGGCTCGACGCGCTCCAGCCCGGACGAGGTCGAAGAGGTCCCCGGGCCGGCGCCGCCCCCCGGGCGCATCAGCACGTCCTCGTGCCGCGAAGCAAAGCCCGCTTCGGCCTCGCGCCGGTACCGGCGTTCTTGCCATTTGTTATAAAGAAAAACGGCTGCGACGACCACGGCACCGACGCCCAGGAGGCCGACCTGCAGTTCGCTCATGGTCAGGCAGCGGCGGGTTCTTCCCGCAGCTTCAATGCTTCCTCGATGTCCACCGCCACGACCCGCGACACGCCTCGCTCCTGCATGGTGACGCCGATCAGCTGGTGTGCCATCTCCATGGTGATCTTATTGTGGCTGATGAACAGGAACTGGGTCTGCTGCGACATTTTCTCGACCAGCTCGCAGAAGCGCTCGGTGTTGGCGTCATCGAGCGGCGCGTCGACTTCGTCCAGCAGGCAGAACGGCGCAGGGTTGAGCTGGAAAAAGGAGAACACCAGTGCAATTGCGGTGAGCGCCTTCTCCCCGCCCGAGAGCAGATGGATGGTGGTGTTCTTTTTCCCCGGAGGACGCCCCATCACCTGCACGCCGCAATCGAGAATTTCCTCACCCGTCATGATGAGCTGGGCCTCGCCGCCACCGAATAGCGCCGGGAACATCTCGCCGAAGCCGCGATTCACCGTGTCGAACGTGGTTTGCAGCAACGCCCGCGTTTCGCGGTCTATGCGGCGGATGGCGTTCTCGAGGGTCTCAAGCGCAGCGCCGAGGTCGGCCGCCTGGGCGTCGAGAAACTGCTTGCGTTCCTGGTTAGCCGTCAGCTCCTCCAGCGCCGCCATGTTGATCGCACCGAGCTCGGAGATCGCGTTGGTGAGGCGCGTGATCTCGCCCTGCAGCGAAGGCGCTCTCTGGCCTTCCTTCAGCACGGCCGCCAAGGCGGTTTCGTCGGCGCCCGCCTCGCGAAGCTGCTGCGCGAACTGCTCGCCCGCGATCCGCGCCGCCTGCTCTTTCAGCCTCAGTTCCGCGATGCGGTCGCGCAGCGGCTGGAGCTTCTGCTCGCCGGCCAGCCGCGCCTCTTCGGACGAGCGCAACCCGCTGGCGATTTCTTCCTGGCGGCTTCGTGCTCCCGCCAGGGTTTGCTCTCGAGCGACGCGCGTCTCGAGCCCACGCTGCAGCTGGGTCCGCAGTACCTCGTCATCCACACCGGCCAGCTCGACCTGGAGTTGTTCGAGGCTTCGGTCTGCGTTTTGCACGTGCTCTAGTAAAACTTTAGATGATCTTTCTATCTCACTGATTTTACTTATACAATCCTTTTCAACATAACCTGCTTCCTGGGCT
>DATHJM010000301.1:0-5565 GCA_035489775.1 Burkholderiales bacterium | reverse complement strand
GGGTGTGAGGGCCGATTGGCCCTAGGCGCCTGTGTGCCCTCGCGTACATACCAGCCCGGTAAACAAGCGGACACTACAGGCGTAGGGGAATAGCGACCATTCCCCGACCGAGCCGGTAGCGACTGGAGCCCGGCGGCATCGTGGTCGTCAGTTTCTCCGTGCTCTTCCCGCGATTTTGCCGCGCGTGATCTGCCTCCAAAAACCATTTCGGCAGGAGGCGGCACGTGTCTGCGAGCAATCCGAATTCTCACTTTTTCGACCACGACGCCGGATGGTCCCGGCACGGGTGTCGATTGGAACAGGAAACAATATGAATGGCCGATCTGCCCGCCAGAAAGCGCCAACCAACGCGGCTAACAAAGCGCCGACCGGCATCGCAGGTTTCGATGAAATCACCGGCGGAGGTTTGCCGCGCGGCCGCACCACGCTGCTGGTGGGCGGGCCGGGCTCGGGCAAGACCATCCTCGCGCTGCAATTCCTGGTGCATGGCGCGCGCGAATGCAAGGAGCCCGGCATCTTTGTCGCTTTCGAGGAGACCTCGAAGCGCATCGCGGCCAACGCGGAAAGCTTCGGCTGGAAGCTCGCGGAGTTGCAGCGGAAAAACCTGTTTTTCCTGGACGCCCAGCCGATCCCTGACCTGGTCCAGCTGGGGAATTTCGATCTCAGCGGGATGCTGGCGGCGCTCGGGGCGCAGACCAAGCAAATGGGGGCGCGGCGCATCGTGTTCGATGCCCTGGATATGGTGTTGGCGCTGCTGCCCGACCCGGCGGCGAAAAGGCGGGAGGTCTACCGGCTGCATGAGTGGTTGCTGGCGCGCGGACTGACGGGCCTCATCACCGCCAAGGCTGGCGGGGATGATGCAACGGGCTCCATCAG
Source organism: Burkholderiales bacterium (assembly GCA_035489775.1). GTDB lineage: Bacteria > Pseudomonadota > Gammaproteobacteria > Burkholderiales > SG8-39 > VBDM01. The sequence continues at coordinate 4,689 of DATHJM010000301.1, read as the reverse complement.
CCAGCAGCAGTTCGGCTTCATGCAATTCATGGTGGACTGCGCCGTGATCCTCAGCCACAGCGTGGTGGTGGGCGTGTCGCAACGCAATCTGCGCGTGCAGAAGTATCGCGGCTCGGCGTTCGATGAGAACGAATCGCCGTTCCTGATCAGCGCAAGCGGAGTCGAGGTCGCCGCCGCGCCCACGCTGGGCACCGGGCGCGCCAAGGTGAGCAGCGAGCGCGTTTCCAGCGGCGTGGAGCGGCTCGATACCATGCTGGGCGGCGGCTACTACCGCGGCGCCAGCGTGCTGATCACCGGCTTTCCCGGCACGGCCAAGACGACCTTGAGCGGCACGTTCGCAGAGGCGGCCTGCCGGCGCGGCGAGCGCACCCTGTTCGTCAGCTTCGATTCGGATTCGAACGAGGTGATCCGCGACTTGGGCTCGGTAGGAATTCGCCTCGCTCGTTACGTGAAAAACGGGCGCCTGCGCATGGCCTCGGCCCGCACCATCACCGGCAGCGCGGAAACCTACCTGGTGCGCATCAAGACGCTCGCGAAGGAGCATAAGGCCCGTTGCCTGGTGATCGATCCGGTGTCCACATGGTCCAAGTCGGGAAGCGACTCGAGCGCGCACAGCGTGGCCGAACGCTTGATCGACTGGTCGAAGGCCGGCGGCATCACCCTCGTCTGCACCAGCCTGCTCGACGAGATGTCCAGCCAGACCGAAGGCGGCTCGTCGCTGCAGATCTCGACGCTCGCGGACACCTGGATCCACCTCAACTACCTGGTGCAAGCCGGGGAGCGCAACCGGGGCCTGGCCATCATCAAGTCGCGCGGCACGGCGCATTCGAACCAGGTGCGCGAGCTGATCCTGAGCGATGCGGGCGTGACTCTGACCGACACCTACACCGCGGGCGGCGAGGTATTGATGGGCACGCTGCGCTGGGAAAAGGAACGCGCCGAGCGTGTCGCGCACGAGGTCACCGAGGTCGCCGGCAAGTTGAAGCGCGTCAGGCTCGACGCCGAGGAGGCCGAGCTCGGGGTGCGAATGAAGTCGCTGCAGGTGGAGCTCGAGGCGAAGCAGGTCGAGAAGGCACTGCTGGCCCGCACCACGGAGACTCACAAGGGCGAGCTGTCGCGCGGCCTTACCCGGATGGGCGAATTGCGCGGCGCCGATGCGGCGATTCCAGTGAGGAAGTCGCCATGAGCCGACGCGCCAAGTCCAAGTTCAAGTTCCGCCTTTATGTCGCAGGCGACGCGCAGAACTCGGCGGAGGCGGTCGCCAACCTGACCGCGCTTTGCCGGGCATATCTCAAGGATCGGCACGCGATCGAAGTCGTGAATGTGTTCCGCGAACCCAAGCGCGCGCTGGCGGACGGCATTCTCATGACGCCGACTCTCGTCAAGCTCGCGCCCGCCCCCGCTCCCCGGAAAATTGTCGGCACACTCAGCCAGACTCAGCCCGTTCTGCAGGCTTTGGGACTGGAAACCTTGACGGTGAACCCGTGAAATCACCGGCATCACCCCGGCCGCCATCGAAGCCGAATGGAAACCTTCGCCGCCTGAGCCCGGGGAAATCGACGGCGACCCGCCGGGCACGCGAGCCGCCGTCGAAGTCGACCGGAAACCCCCGCCGCATGAAACCGGGAGGATCACCTCCGCGGGATGCGAATGAGGAAGTTTCCGCGTTGATCGAGACGCTGCACCGGACCGAGCAACGCCTGGAGAAATTGACGGCGGGCGAGGTCGATACGGTGGCGGACCGTGACGGCCGGACGTTTTTGCTGCGGCGCGCCCAGGACCGCTTGCGTCTCAGCGACGCCGCCAAGCAGGCCGACACCCTCGATGCCCTTGCGCAGAGCGAGGCGGGACTGCACCGCGCCCAGCTCCTGGCAAAGCTCGCGCACCTCATTACCGGCCTGGACGGGGTGTTCGAGCGGTGGTCCGAAAACCTCCCGCAGCTGGTCGGCGTCGAGCCGGCTCAGCTACCGCGGACGGCCCGTGCCTGGCTGGACATCCTGCATCCGGACGACCGCTCGCTGTTTCGCGAGAAAGCCGTCGAAGCAGGCGTCAAGAAAACGCGGGTGGAGGTGGAATACCGCTTGCGGAGAGGCGATGGCCGGTGGATCCATATGCGGCAAACCATGGAACCCCTCAAGGGCGAGGGCGATGGAGCAGGCGGATCGCGGTGGTTCAACACGCTGCAGGACGTGACGCTGGAGAAGGAGGCGGCTGAGGACCTTCGCCGCAGTAAAAGCCTAAAGGGGGCGATCCTCGAATCGTCGCTGGACGGCGTCATCACCATAGACCATGAGGGAAAGATCCTCGAATTCAACCCGGCCGCGGAAGCCGCGTTCGGATTGACGCGCGAGCAGGCGCTCGGCAAGGTCATGGTGGATTTGATCGTTCCCCCTCGTTTGCGGGACGCGCATCGTCGGGGCTTCGCCCATTACCTCGCAACGGGCAAGGGCCCCATCCTCGGCAAGCGGCTCGAGCTCGAAGCGATTCGCGCAGACGGGACCGAGTTTCCGATCGAGCTGGCAATCACGACGATCGGAGGGACATCGACGCCGATGTTTACCGGCTTCATTCGCGACATCACGGCGCGCAAGGAAGCGGAAGAAAAACTCAAACGCCTCAACCGGGTCTACGCGGTGCTGAGCGGAATCAATTCGCTCATCGTCCGCGCAGGCGACCGAAACGGCCTTTTCCGCGAGGCGAGTCGCGTCGCCGTCGAGCATGGGGGGTTCCGCATGGCGTGGATCGGCGTCGTGGACAAGCAAGCCGGAATCGTCAAGCCGGTTGCGTTCGCGGGCGACGTGCGTGATTTCTTCGAATCTGCCCCCCTGGCGGCGACCGAAAACAATCCCGGCGGTCTTGGCCTCGCCGGGCGCGCCATCGGGGAAATGAAGCCCATGATCTCGAACGACGTCCGCAACGACCCGCAAAGGCTGATGAAGAAGAAGCTGGAAGAGCGCGGCATCAATTCGCTCGCCGTCATCCCCTTGATCGTCGGGGACGAGGCGGTCGGCGTGCTCGCCTTGTACTCGGCGGATTTGGGATTCTTCGACGACGAGGAAATGCGGCTGCTGCAGGAGCTCGGCGGAGACATCTCTTTTGCGATCGATCACATCGACAAGGCCGAGAAGCTCGGCCACATAACCCGGGTGAACGCGATGCTGAGCGGCATCAACGGGGCGATCGTGCGCGTGCGCGGCCGCGACGAGCTTCTCAGGGAGACGTGCCGGATCGCGATCGAGCAAGGCGGATTTCCCATGACCTGGATCGGCATGGTCGATCGGAGCGTGATGAAGATTGTCCCGATCGCCTCGGCAGGCATGGATGAGGAGCTCCTGGCCGCCGTAAGAGCCCGCGTGTCATCGAACGACGGCGTGCAGCTGGGAAATAACATGGCGGGGCGGGCCATCAGGGAGAAAAAGGCCGGTGTTTCCAATGATGCGCAAAACGACCCCAGGCTCGTGTTGAGCAGGAAACACGTCGAATCCGGAGTCTGCTCGATGGCGATGTTGCCGCTGATCGTCTCGGATGAAGCGGTAGGCGTGCTCGTGCTTTACTCTGCGGAGACCGGTTTTTTCGATGAAGAAGAGATGAAGCTCTTGACGGAACTGGCCGGGGACATCGCGTTCGCGCTCGAGCACATAGGGAAGGCCGAGAAGCTCGACCGCGTGACCCGGGTGAACGCGATGCTGAGCGGCATCAACGGGGCGATCGTGCGAATCCGTGACCGCCAGCAGCTGTTCGCGGAAGCCTGCCGTATCGCCGTCGAGACCGGAGGCCTGCGCTTCGCGTGGCTGTGCGTGGTGGATGAAGCCGGGATGCGATTGCGGCCGGTCGCGTCCGCGGGCGCTGACGAGGGCTTTCTGGAGATGATCCGCGATCGGCTTTCGCTGCGCGACGATGCCCCCGAAGCGCATGGCATCGGCGCCAAGGCGGTCCGGGAAAGACGTGCCTTTGTGCTGAACGACGTGGAGGCCGATGCGGATCTGAAGTTGAAGTACAAGAAGACGCATGCCGATCGCGGCGTCAAGTCGGTCGCGGCCTTTCCCCTGCTGATAGCGGGCAAGGCAGTCGGCGCGTTCGCCCTCCACGCGGGGGAAACCGGCTTCTTCGACGACGACGAAATGAAGCTCCTGAACGAGGTGGCGGGCAATATCGCGTTCGCGCTGGAGCATATCGGGAAGGAGGAGAAGGTCCAGAGAATGACGCGCGTGCAGGCGGTGCTGAGCGGCATCAACACGCTCATCGTGCGTGTGCACGACCGCGACGAGCTGTACAGGGAGGCGTGCCGGGTCGCGGTCGAGCACGGCAAATTCCGGATGGCCTGGATAGGGGTCGTCGACCGGAGCGCGATGAAGATCGTGCCGGTTGCCTCGGCGGGTGCGGAACCGGAGTTCCTGACTCTCGTCAAGGACCGTTTCTCGCTGCGCGAGGATGCCGCGATGGGAAACACCATGAGCACGCGCGCGGTCAGGGAAAAGAAAGCCATCGTGTCCAACGAAATAAAGGACGATTCAAAGGTCTTGTTCGTGAAGGAGCGCACCGAGCGCGGAATTTCTTCGATGGCCATCCTGCCTTTGCTGGTCTCGGATGACGCGGTAGGCGTGCTCGCCCTGTACGCAGACGAACCCGGCTTTTTCGATGAAGAGGAACTGAGTCTGTTGACTGAGCTGGCCGGCGACATCGCGTTCG
>DATHJM010000300.1:0-6872 GCA_035489775.1 Burkholderiales bacterium | reverse complement strand
GAGGAGCCGAGCGCCTGCGCGCCGAACAGCACGCCGATGCTCGTTCCTCCCATGTTCCTCGGGGTCGTCTCGAGGAGCCACGCCTGCATCACCGGCCGGATCGCGTAGAGGAAGAAACCGAGGACCGCGACGAAGAATACGAATGCGAGCGACTTGCCCGCGAACGCCATGAAGACGAGCACCACCGCCGTCATCGCCATGCTGGTCATCATCACGCTCTTGCGGCCCATGCGGTCCGACAGGTGCCCGGCGATGGGCGCGGCGGTGAAGCCCGCGGTCTGCAGCGCGAACATGCAGGCCCCCACCCAGAAGGACGAATAGCCCATTTCGTAGGCGAGATAAACGGGCAGGAAAGTGAGCAGCGCGTTCTGAGTCATCGAGCGGAACGCGGAGCTCGCCGAGAGGAGGATCAGCCCGCGATTGCGGAACAGCTCGGGCAGGCCGCGGAAATACTCGCGCAGGGACTGCGTGCCCGCGTCGCGCGACCCCTCGCGCTTCTTTGCGCCGAGCTGCAGCGTGCCGAGAAAGACGAAGAGGAGGAACGCGATCACGATGCCCGGCACGACGTTCATGATCACCACCTCGCGCCACGAGAACACGGCGAGCAGCGCACCGACCACGATAGGCGCGATGGCGTCGCCGGCGTTCCCGCCCATGCCGTGCAGCGAGAGGACCAGGCCCTTGCGTTCCGGGAAGCGCCGCGCGAGCGTGGGAATCGCCGTCGGATGCCACAGGCTGTTGCCGACACCGACGAGCGCGACGCAGCCCAGGAGCATCAGGTAACTGTGCGTGAAACCCATCAGCAGATACGGGAACCCCACCCAGAAGAGCGAGGTCGCCATCAGCACGCCCTTGCGCCCGACGGTGTCCACGAGCACGCCGCCGGGGATATTCGCGACGGCGCCGGCAATATACTGGCAGGTCATGATCAGGCCGATCTGGCTGTAGGAAAGGCCCAGCTCCTTGCCGATGATGGGCAGGATCAGGTAGAAAGTCGCCGGATACCAGTGCGTGAGCGAGTGGCCGAGCGTGATCAGCCACATCTCGCGGTACGAGCCGCGCGGGACTTCGGGAACGGCAACTGCGAGACTCATCCGGTTCTCCTCCCTTGCAATGTTATCAATTTCCGGGGCGCTTCAGCACGATGTCCTCGAAGAGCTTCGTCCATTTGTCCGTTTCGTCGAGCGAGCGGACCGGATCGGTCTGCACGATCTTCACCTTCTTGAGCGGGGAAGGCGCCCGCGTGTTCGAGGGCACGTAATCCATTTGCACCAGGTATTGCTGCCCCTCGCCGAGCATGTATTCGTAGAAGAGAAGCGCCGCGTTCGGATGCGGCGCGCGGCGCGCGACGCCGATCGCGTTGGAGCGTGCCACTGCGGGTTCGAGGGCGAACCAGTCGATCGGCGCGCCCTTTTTCTTCGCCTGCTCGGGCATGTAGTTGTACACGGTGAGCGCGAGCGGCACTTCGCCGGCGATCACCATGTTGTTGAGCAGCGTGTGTCCCGTGCGCGCGGAAATGCCGTTTCGTGCAACCAGATCGCGGAAAAACTGCAGCCCTTTCTCGCCCCCGCCCATCACGTCGACCACCGAGGCGAACCAGTCCTGGTTCTTCGCCTCGATGCCGAGCTTTCCTTTCCACTTGGGGTCGAGGAGATCCCTGTACGTCCTGGGCAGATCCTCCTTCTTGATGAGCTGCGTGTTGTAGACCTGCACCCACACCGAGAGGAGCGTGGCGGCCCATTCGCGGTGCGCCGGCACCGAGCCGGGCTGCAGGTCCTTGTGCACCGGAGAATTCACCGCCTGCAGGATCTTCTCGCGCGAAAGCGCCTCCATTTCGGGCGAACCGAAATGGATCAGGTCCACGTCGTACTTCCTCGCGGCCGCCTCGGCGAGCGTGCGCTGGAGCACCTTGTCCGTTCCCGCGCGCCAGATGACGACCTTGACTCCGTACTTCGCCTCGAAAGGCTTCATCAGCGTCGGCTGGTCCTTCTCCGCGAAGGTGGTATACATCGTGAGCGTGCCCTCTTTCTTCGCCGCCGCGGCGATTTTCTCCATGCGGTCCGCGCCGCTGTAATTGAAGAGCGTCTGCGCGCCGGCGCTTCCGGCGAGAAGCGCCCAGGCGGCCAGAGCGGCGATGGAATTTGCATTCATCGGAATCCTCCTCAATCGCGTATGTCCTGCAGGAACCAGTCCGTGGGCAGGTCGCGCCCGAGCCCCTCGCGCCGCGCCGCCTCGTAGGCGACCGCGGCCACGGCGAAAAACTGGGCGCCCTGGATATTGCCGCGCTCCGAGTAAGTGACCTGGTTCCGCGAAGTGCGGCCGCGGACCTTGCCTCCGGCCACGTCGCCGAAGCCGATGACCTCGCCCTTGCCCCTCGCCTGGGGCGCGTGCCTGCCCATTCGGTTCGTTTCCCACCGGGGATCTTTCGGGCGCGCAACGTACCCCAGATACTCGTCGGTCGTGGCGAGCTCGGGCCGCCCGACGGGCGCCGGCGCATTGCCCAGCCGCAGGGTCCGGTCGAAACGGAAAAGCGCCGCGTCATCGGGCCGCCCGCCGATCGATACGACATGCATGCCAGGCTCGAGCCACTCCCCGCGGATGACGGGGAGGGCGGAATCGGTGCAGTCGGCGAGAATGTCCGCGCCACGATAGACCTCGCGCGGCGAATCAAAGGCCTCGCACCCGACGCCGTGGCGCTCGGCGATCTCGGCGGCAAACCGTTCGCGGTTCGCGCGGGTCGGACTGAACACCCTGATTCGCCCGATTCTCCTGACTTCCAGCAAAGCCTCTACATGCGATGCCGCCATGCCCCCGGAGCCGAGCATCCCGAGCGTGCGGCAATCCTCCCGCGCCATGATATCGGTCCCGATCGCGCTGTCTGCGGCGACGCGCAGATGCTGCAGGGTGCCGTCGTTGATGATGGCGAGCGGCTCGCCCGTCTCGACGTCGGTGAGAAACACCAGGCCGCAGTAGCGGCCCGGGCGCGAGCAGTACTTCTCGCGCGTGCGAACGCCTTCGTACTCGCGCTCGTAGACGATGTCGGATTTCATCCGGATGGCGAAGTAGCCGCCGGTGGAACCGCCCTCCATGGTGCCCCATTGGTAGAACTTTTCCGGATCGCGCGTCGGGATGCGGATATCGATGCGCGGGCGGCAGACCGCCTCGCCCGAGGCGAGGTCCCGGTAAGCCGATTCCAGCGCGCCGCGCACCGCGGCGGGCTTGAGCACGCGTGCTACGGTCTCGTTGTCGATAAGCAGGGTCACCGGCTTCCCTTCACGATGATCTCCTCGTAGAGCTTTGCCCAGCGCTCGCCCTGATCGACGAGGAGCACCGGGTCGATGATTTTCAGCGAACTGCGGTCCAGCGCGGTGTGGATCTTCCTGCTCGTCGGAACGGATTTGCGTTCCGCCAGGATCCGCTGGCCGTCGTCGCCGATCATGAATTCGTAGTACAGCAAGGCCGCATGCGGGTGCGGCGCGCGCCGGATCACCGCGAACCCGTTGCCGTGCGCGACCGCCGGCGAAAGCATGAACCACTCCAGCGGCGCGCCCTGCTGCTTGAGCTGATCGGCGGTGAAATTGTAAACGGTGAGCGCGAACGGCACTTCGCCCGAGGCGACCATCTGCGCGAGCAGGCTGTGCCCTCTTCGCACCGACAGGCCGTTGTTCGCCGCCAGGTCGCGAAACAGCTTGAGGCCTTTTTCTTCCCCGAGATTCCGCACCACTTCGGCAAACCAGTCTTCGTCGGAAGCCTCGATGCCGAGCTTTCCCTTCCAGCGCGGATCGAGGAGGTCGCCGTAGGACGCGGGCAGGTCCGCCTGCTTGATGAGGCGCGTGTTGTAGGCCTGGACGAACACGCTCAACCGCGCCCAGGCCCACTCGCGATGCTCAGGGACCGCGGCCGGGATGAGGTCAGCATGGTAAGGCGAGCGCACCGCCTGCAGCAGCCCCTGGCGGTGCAGCAGCTCGAGCGGCACCGAGTTGCTGTCGACCAGATCGACTTCGTCGCGCCCTGCCCGGGCTTCGGCCACGATGCGCTGCAAGACCTTCTCCGACGCGGCGCGCCAGGCGCGGACTTTCACGCCGTACTTCTTTTCGAACACCGCGTTCAGCGTCGCGACGTCTTCGGGGGGAAACGACGTATACAGGCTGAGGAAGCCCTCGCGGCGCGCGCCTTCGAGCAGGCGCTGATGGCGGTCGACCCCCTCGTACGCGGCCAGTCCAGCGAGCGTGCTCCTCGCCTCCTGCGCCGCGACGGACGAAGCGAGACTCGCGAGCGCGAGCAATGCGCACGAGAGTCTCATGCCGTCGACACCGTTTTCCCCGGGTCTTTCTGCGCCATTGCGACCGCGTCGGACAAGCTCAGCTCGCGCGGCACCACCATCGACACCGCGCGCGCGCGCTGCGCCGCCGGAGCGAGGCCCGGCGGCGCGAGGTCGCGCGCCACCGCGCTTGCCGCGTCCATCAACCGGCGGCGCGTCTTGACGATGCCGTTGTCCGAGGAGACGAGATGCTCCCGGGTGCGGTCCTGGATCGTTCCCATGCTTTCCTGAATGGCGGCGTCCTGGACGCCGACGCCGAGCACGCCGGAAAAAGTCTTTTTCGCCTTCTGCGCCGAGCGGTCGATCAGATAATCGTTGCGCTTGTTCGCGACGGGAATAAAGGAGGCTTCGATCAGCGGCACATGGATCCCGCGCCCGGCATGGGCGGCTTCGCGCTCGGCTTCGGTGAGAGCGCGACCCGGGTGATAGTCGATGCTGAATGTCCAGCAGCGCTCGTCATCGATCGGGACGAACGCGTGGCCGCCGCAGGGATTGCCTGCGTAGGGAGGAAAAAAGCTGAAGCACGGCATCAGCCACTGCGTGACCCGCCAGTAGTAGCGGTCTTCCCCCACGTTGCGCCGGGTCGCGACATAGAGCCCGGCCGGCGAAACCTCGGGGACGATTTTCGGTTTGCGGTCGGCAAGCAGCATCGCGAGGCTTTCCGGATCGCGCTTGAGCAAGGGGTCGTCGGCGACCGAGTGGCGGTGCAGAAATCCGGAATGAACCGAATCGAGCGCCCCTTCCATCGCCTGCAGGTAGTTGGACTCCTGCAGGCGCTTGGAGACGTATCGATGGGCAGGCGGCACCTCGGTCCATTCGTAAGCCGGTTCTTCCGGCTTCTTGTCCGCCGGACCGAGATAGGCCCAGATCACTCCGGCGCGCTCGATCGCCGGATACGACTCGAGCTTGATGCTCTTGCGCATGCCCGACTCCTCCGGCTCCGAAGGCAGGTCCACGCACTGGCCGGTGACATCGTATTTCCATCCATGATAGGGACAGCGAATTCCGCTTTCCTCGTTGCGCCCGAACCACAGGCTCACGCCCCGGTGAGCGCAGAACTCCTCGATCAGCCCGAGCCTGCCTTCGGTATCGCGAAAGGCGATCAGGCACTCCCCGAGCAATTTCACGCGCACCGGCGCGCAATCCGGCCCGGGCAGCTCCCCCGCAAGCAGCACCGGCAGCCAGTAGCGCCGGAAGAGCTCCCCTATCGGGGTTCCCCGGCCGACGCGAGTCAGCAATTCGTTGCGCTCGGCTGGCAGCACGGCCTATCGCAGCGCCGCCCCGGCGAACGGGGAAGCTCCGGAGCTGCGTCCATAGATGGTGTCCTCGAAGATCCTGGTCCAGCGGTCATAGTCGGCGAGCACCGCGTCGAGTTCGATGAACTTCAAGTCGAATTTTCTCAAGTTCGGCTCGTTGCGGCGATGGGAAATGACGTGGCTCAGCTCGGCGAGAAGCGCCTGGCCGTCGGAGAGGACGAAGTCGTAGAACAGGACTGCCGCGTGTGGATGCGGCGCGCGCTTCATGACGCCGATTCCGTCGGTATAGGCGACGGTCGGCCGCAGCGCGAACCAGGCGATCGGCGCGCCGCTCTTCCGCGACTGCTCCGGCAGATAGCTGTAGAGGGTCAGCGCAAGCGGGATTTCCCCCGCGACGACCAGGTTGTTGAGCAGTGCGTTTCCGTTTCGCACCGTCAGGCCGTTCGTCGCCACCAGATCGCGGAAGAACTTGAGGCCCGCCTCCCCGCCCATTTCCCGGACCAGCGTGAAGAACCATTCCTGTTCTTTCGCCTCGACCCCGATCCGTCCTTTCCAGCGCGGGTCGAGAAGGTCCTTGAACGTTTTCGGAAGCTCCTCGGGCGTAACCTTGCTGGTGTTGTAGGCCTGGACGAAAATATAGACGCGAGGTCCGGCCCACTCGCGATGAGGCGCGACAGCCTCTGGAATCAGCTCGCGCTGGTAGGGCGAACGGACTTCCTGAAGCAGGCGTTCGCGATGCAGCAGCTCCATTTCCGGCGAGGGATTGTGCACGACGTCCACTTCGAAGCGGCCGGCGCGCGCCTCGGTCACCGCCCGCCGCAGCACGTTGTTCTTGCCCGAGCGCCAGACGTTGACCTTGATTGCGTAGCGGCGCTCGAACTCCGAAACGAGGCGGATCAGGTCCTTCTCCGCCATGGAAGCGTACAACGACAGCGAGCCCTCCCGCCTGGCGTTGGCGACGAGGCGCGCCGAGCGATCGGCGCCTTCGTCGAGCGCCGGGGACCTGGAATCCTGCTGCCCGAAGGAAAGATTCGCGACAAGACACGCCAGCGCGCCCAGTGCCAGGCAGACAGCCGGCGCCGCCAGCTCCCGGGCTTCAGGCACGCATCGGGTCCTGTGGCCCCTAGGCGGGCTCCTTGATCCTGCCCTTGAGGTATTTCTCGACCAGCGCGGCGGTGAGCTCGACCCTGGCATCGTACTCGGGGGCGTCCTCGAGCTGCTCCAGATCGTTCAGCCCGCAGTACTTGTAGATCCGGTTGATCGCCGACACCAGCCGCACCGGCTTGTCCGTCGCG
>DATHJM010000299.1:0-3288 GCA_035489775.1 Burkholderiales bacterium | reverse complement strand
CACCGAGGAGATCCTGCTCGAGATGCTGCGCGTCGGGCGCGAAGCGATCGTCTCGTTCCCGAACTTCGGCCGCTGGGACGTGCGACTGCAGATCGCGCTGGGACGAATGCCGGTGTCGCCGGAGCTGCCCTACGAGTGGTACAACACGCCCAACGTGCACCTCTTCACGATTGCCGATTTCGAGTCGTTCTGCTCGGGTCACGGCATCCGCGTGCTCGAGCGCGTCGCATTGAACCGCGGCCGGCCCGTCAGGACGTTTGCGAATTTCTTCGGCAGCGTTGCCGTCTACCGCTTCGAGAAGCGGCACTAGTCTCATGCCTTACGACGTCGTCATCATCGGCGGCGGTCATAACGGCCTCGTCTGCGCGTGCTATCTCGCCGGCGCCGGTCTCAAGGTGCGGGTCCTCGAGCGCCGCGCGATCGTCGGCGGCGCGGCGGTCACCGAGGAATTCGCGCCAGGCTTCCGCAACTCCACGGCCGCCTATACGGTGAGCCTCCTCAATCCGAAGATCATCCGCGAGTTGAAGCTCGCCGATCACGGCTTGCGGGTGGTCGAGCGTCCTTTCGCGAATTTCCTGCCGCTGCCCGACGGCCGCTCGTTCAGGCTGGGGCCGACCCTCCCCGATACGCAGCGGGAACTGGCCCGATTCTCGGCGCGAGACGCGCAGCGCCTGCCCGACTACTACCGCACCATCGAAGCCGCCGCGGATACGCTGCGCGGTCTGGTTCTCAAAACGCCGCCCAACCTGGGAGGAGGCTGGCGCGACTGGCTGCACGGGCTGGGTCTGGGCGGAAAGCTCGCCCTTCTCAGCCGTTCCGCTCAGCGCGACCTCTGGGATCTCGTGACCCGCGGCGCGGGCGAGCTCCTGGACTGGTGGTTCGAAAGCGACCCGATCAAGGCGGCGTTCGGATTCGACGCGCAGGTCGGGCATTTCGCGAGCCCTTATTCGCCGGGCTCGGCCTACGTGCTCCTGCATCACGCCTTCGGCGAAGTGAACGGCAAGCGCGGAACCTGGGGACATGCCCTGGGAGGGATGGGCGCGATCAGCGAGGCGATTGCGAAGGAGGCGCGCACGCGGGGAGTCGAAATCACCACCGGCGCCGAAGTGGCGGCGGTGCGCGTCAAAGCCGGGCGCGCGACCGGCGTCGCTCTCTCGGACGGCAGCGAGATCGAGGCGCGTGCCGTCGCCGCAGGAGTCAACCCGAAGCTGCTGTACTTGCGCCTGGTCGAGCCGCAAGCGCTCGATGCCGAATTCCGCTCGAGAATCGAGCGCTGGAGGTGCGCTTCGGGGACGTTCCGCATGAACGTCGCGCTCTCGGAGCTACCCGATTTTTCCTGCGCTCCCGGAAAACACGCGCAGCCTCACCACAGCTCCGGCATCATCATCGCGCCTTCGCTCGGCTACATGGAGCGCGCCTATTTCGATGCGCGAACCTCCGGTTTCTCGCGCGAGCCCATCGTCGAGATGCTGATCCCGAGCACCGTCGACCCCGGGCTCGCTCCGCCCGGATCGCACGTGGCGAGCCTTTTCTGCCAGCACTTCAACCCGACGCTGCCCGGGGGCCGCAGCTGGGACGAAGAAAGGGAAGCCGCTGCAGATGCTGTCGTCGAGACAGTCAACCGGCACGCCCCGAATTTCAAGAAGAGCATCCTCGTCCGTAAAATCCTGTCGCCTCTCGATCTCGAACGCGACTTCGGCTTGATCGGCGGGGACATCTTTCACGGCGCGCTCACGCTCGATCAGTTGTTCTCGGCGCGGCCGGTTCTCGGCTATGCCGACTATCGCTCGCCGGTGCGCGGACTGTACTTGTGCGGCGCCGGCGCGCATCCGGGCGGAGGCGTCACCGGAGCGCCAGGCCACAACGCGGCACGGGAAATCCTCAGGGACGTAGGGCGCCGCTAGGCGCTCTCGTTGCTATTTTTCGACGGCCCCCGAAGTGTCAAAAAAACCCGACATCGAACATCAGGGAGCGCGTACGCGGGGGAACTTGACGCGAAGACCGGCGAGCACCTTCGACCAACCGACGCGGCGCTTCCACTCCACACCGTCGGCGACCGCCCGGTAACAATCAATCCGCGGCGTACGGTAGAGATCGATACGATGCTCGACCCTGCCGAAATCGTAGTCGACAATGATCAGCGTCCTGCGCAGCGCCGGCAGGTCGCGGGGATAGCGCGGCTCGACACCTTCAAGCCGCCTGCGCTCGCGGGCGTCGCGCATGGCGCGCAACTTGCGACTCATCGAATCTCTGTGGCGGTATGGCATTGAGGGTAACCTTGCAAGGTTTAGGTGTAACCTTACACGGTCCGTATATATAACGTTATGCGATCCGAGGACATGACCCTTCTTGATGCGTGGAAAGCCTGGCGAGAGCGTCCTTTCCCCTCGGAAGTCTCGACTTTCGACACTGGAGAAGTCGACGTCGTCTTCGTCGACACCTTCGCGGCCGGATGCCTCGACACCTACTTCGCCTCCGGGCACCTTGACGATCAGAGAATCAGCGTGATGGAAGAATGCGTCCGAGACTTGCACCGCACTCTTCCCCGGCTATCGGGTGAGACATCGAAGTACTTCGCTGAGCTCGCGGCCCTTTGTCGCCGCGTTCTCGCCGCTGTGGGGAGGAGAAACTGAATGAGGGCATTATCCGCGCCGGCACCGCATAACCCGCCGTTGCAGGCGGACGATCACCTCGGTCGCTCCGCTCCCTCGGTTGCTCGCCGCTGAACGGCAGTAACGTAGGCACCATGACAACGCTGACGCCCTGGCGGACAATTCTGGTGCTGGCGCTGGGCGCCGTGGCTCCGTATCTTTGGGTTGAGTCGTTGTTCCTGTGGTCGCTGAACGTGTACACGCCCCTGCTCAAGTGGCTTTGGGCTACCTTTGGCATAAGAGGCGAATGGATCCCCGTAGCCAGTGGCGTTATTCACTCGGTCATCGTTGCCGCTGTATTTGCTCTTGCGCTGCGCTTCATTGCGCAACGCGAATGGCTAGTCGCCTCCGCGATCTTCTGCTTGGTATTCCTGTTTGCGTTCTTCATTCCAGGTCTATTTGAGAGCGACCGCAGCCTGAGCGATCTTCTTGCACTATTCGCGTTTTCACTCGCGAGCGTACTTGTGTTGCTGGCTTGCGTTGTAGTGCTATTCGCTTTGCTCTCTCGCTTTCCGAGGTCGCATGGTGCCTAACCACGCGTTCGAAAACGGACGCCAACCTTCCCCCGAATTAGTTGACACCTCGGGCTAACAGCTCGGAGGTGTGTTGTGGCAAAAGCTGGACCTCGAAAGATTGC
>DATHJM010000298.1:0-8239 GCA_035489775.1 Burkholderiales bacterium | reverse complement strand
CCTGCGCCGTTTTCCACCGCCCTTCGACCCGGGCGGGCACGACCCACAGATAGGCGGTGCAATAGGTATCGCAACCGAGCTCGACAGTCTGGTCCGGCTCCCAGTCCCCCATCCTGAAGGTGTTCGAGACGATGCGGGTTCCGGGCTTGAGGGTCAGGATCGTCGGGCGGAGCTTGATGTTCAGGTCCGTCAGCAGGAACAGGGTGATCACGGTGGCGGGAGTCAGATCGCTGCGGAAGATGTCGGCTTCAACGAAGCTCGCTTTGTCGCTTACCCCGGCTTTTGCGGCGTTGCGCTTGGACAATGCGACCATATCCGGATTGAATTCGATGCCGAGCGCGCGCACGCCCCGTTTCGCGGCCGTAATCACCGTGCGGCCATCGCCCGAGCCGAGATCCATCAGGTAATCCTTGGGCGTGACTTTCGCCATGTCGAGCATCTTGTCGACCAGTTCCTGCGGCGAGGGCACCCACACGACGTCCTTGCCCGACTGGCCGACTTCCGGCGTGAACTCGGCGCTGGGCGCCTGCGCGAAGGCGCAGGCCGCGATCGCGGAAAAAATCAGGATTGACAAGCATTGGCTCGCGGAACGCCATACGGACATGTTTCTTCTCCAGGTGATTTGGGTAAAAGGGAAGATGCGGGACCTACATCACGCAGGCGGGATGATGGCCCCGCCTCGCCCGGCTCGTCAACCTCTGCAGCTGCCGGGGAGATATTGCGAGGGCACCGGCGTCGTGGAGTCGGCGGGAGAACCGCACCGCCAACTTCTGACGATCGATCCTGGAGCCGGCAGATTTCCCGTGTTATCGAGCGGCGCCAGAGTAAGGTCGTGGAAGTCGATCCTCAGGTCATTGAACCCGCGCAACGACGCTCTGATCACGCCCTCCTCTGTGGTCGTGATCGAATCCACGTAGGTGGACACGTTGGTGGCTTCGCAGCTCCAGTTCCCGGCGCCGGGCGGATCGCCCCCGGAGTTGTACAGCTCCGAGATCACGTTCTTGCAGGTGTCCAGCGCAAGAATTGCCTCCGCCATCCGTACGCGGACCGCGTTTGCCCGGATGCTGGGCAGCACCAAGGCTGCGAGCACCCCGATGATCATGACCACGATCATGAGCTCGACGATAGTGAACCCGGCCTGGCTGTTGGTTCTCCGCATGTGACTTAGTGTTTCCTGTATTGGATCCCGGGGCAAGTCGGCGCCGGAATGACCGGATTGGCCGCAAGCACCGTGCCAGACGACCGATCGCCGAATAAGCCTCTGATATGGATTATGAAACAGCGCGAATTTCCCGGCAAGCGGATGCCGCGTGCTGCAACGCGGAAGCCGGATTTCGGCAAGAACTGACACGCAGCGTCGCCGCGAAGCCGTGCGGCGCCATTTGCCGCCCGGATCCGGGGATTCGCGGCGGGGCGGGCCCGCCGTCACGGCTACTGCGGAGGCTTGACCCCGTCTTTGGTGATCTGCACGCGCGTTGCGGTCGTCTTGCCGCCGGCATCCGTGGTCACCGCGATGACCGCGTACTGACCGGCCACGAGAAGCGAGCGGTCCCCGTCCACCGCCATCACGATGGGGATGTTGTCGGGCACGATGACCTGCTGCGCGCCGTCCTTGTATTTCAGGGTGAGCTCGTGGCCGTTGTTGGCCTGCACCATCGCGGTGACCATGGCGTTGGTCATGGTCGAGCCGGGCTCCAGGTCCCAGGGACGGTGGCCCTCGTTGGGAATCGGGCGGTCCTTGGAGAACAAATGCAGTTCACGCGCGACGATCTTGCCGTCCGGGCCCTTCACCGCGCTCGTGCCGAGCGGCGTTCCCGGCGCAATGTCCGAGAGCTTGAGCGCCTTCATGTAAGCAAAGGTCGCGTTCGGCGCGAGCTCGATCTTGAGATCCTGGCCCTCGCGCGATTTTACCGACAGCATGTTCCCGTCGATGGCCGTGATGTTGCCGCGTACCCGGCCCTGGGTCTGCGCGAACGCGGCTGCGCTCACGATGGCAAGCGCGCCGAAAAGCACTGCAATGCGAAACGAGCTCATTGGCCATCTCTCCTCTGAAGTTGTTGGACGCATCGTTCAGGCCCTCTCGCCACGGTCGACACGCCAGACGGGATTCTATTCCTGCGGATGATCGAGCGCTGACAGCGGCGCATAATTTTGTCATAGTGCGTGGAAGTCCGGACCCTCCGATATGAGCCTGCCCGGGAGAGCGCTGTGCATACGCCTGCGGTGAACGACCTGAGCAGACCCGACCGCGTCGCAGCCGGCGCAATCGGCCGACCGTTGCCGCGCAAGGAGGACTGGCGCCTTCTCACCGGGGCCGGACGTTTCAGCGACGACTTCAACATGGCCGGACAGGCGTACGCCGCAATGGTCCGCTCGCCTCATCCGCACGCGCGCATTCTCCGCGTCGACTCCACGCGCGCGCGCGCGATGGCAGGCGTTCTCGGGGTCTACCGCGGCTCGGACTGCGCGGCCGACCGCCTGGGCCCGATTCCGCACAGTCCCCTCCCGTCGACGCGGGAGGACCTGAAGCTCACCGGCCCCGGAGGCGGAAGGATCTTCGAGGGCCCGCACTGGCTCCTGCCGACCGACAAGGTGCGCCACGTGGGCGAAGCGGTCGCGATGGTGGTCGCAGAAACGAGGGACCTGGCGGCCGATGCGGCCGAAGCCGTCGAGGTCGAATACGAGGAGCTGCCCTGGGTAACGCACTCCGAGATCGCCCTCGGAGGAGGAAAAGGCGCGCCGAGCGTATGGGACGAGGTACCCGACAACGTGCTGGTGGACACGGTTTTCGGCGACCGCGGGGCGACCGATCGCGCATTCGCCGAAGCCGATCACGTCGTCAAGATGAAATTTCAGATCGGGCGATGCACGGCGGTCGCGATCGAGCCGCGCTCGGCGCTCGCGTCCTACGACGCGGGCACCGGCCGGCACACGCTCTACGCGGGAAGCGGCGGCGCCGTGCGCTACAAGAAAGACCTCGCGTCGCTGCTCGGGATCGAGCCCGGAAAGCTGCGCGTAGTCTCCTGCGACGTCGGCGGCAATTTCGGGTCGAAAAACCGCGTGTACGTCGAGTTCGGCCTGGCGCTCTGGGCCTCCCGCAAGCTCGGCCGCCCGGTGAAGTTCACCGCTTCGCGGTCCGAGGCCTTCCTCTCCGATTATCAGGGGCGCGACCTCGTCACCGAGGTCGAGCTCGCGCTTCGCTCCGACGGCAAGTTTCTCGCGATGCGCGCTTCCAATCTCTCCAACGTCGGAGCGCGCTGCGTTTCGCTCTCGCCGCTGTCGAAAGGATCCGGCCTTATCACCGGCACCTACGATATTCCCGCAGCGACGCTTCGGAGCCGCGCCGTATTCACCACCACCGCGCCGACCAACCCCTATCGCAGCTCGGGCCGGCCCGAGGTCAATTTCGCGATCGAGCGCCTGATCGACACGGCCGCAAAGGAGCTGGGGTTCGACCGGATCGAGCTGCGAAGAAAAAACCTTGTCAGCCCCGACGCGATGCCCTACCGGAACGCAGTGGGAATGACCTACGACAGCGGCACCTACGAGACCAACATGGATCTTGCGATGCGAATCGCCGACTGGAACGGTTTCGAAGGCCGCCGGAGGAGCGCCACCGCGCGCGGCAAGCTCCTCGGGCGCGGCCTTTCGAACTACGTCGAGTCCTCGATCGGTTCGCCCAGGGAGCGCGCCGAGATCACCGTTACTCCCGCCGGGCGCGTCAAGGTCGTGATCGGCACACAGCCTTCGGGGCAGGGCCACGAGACGAGCTTCGCGCAGGTGGTTTCTTCGCTCTTGTCCGTGCCCGTCGAAGCCGTCGATATCCTCGTCGGGGACACCGACGTGGTGAGCGTAGGCGGCGGCTCGCATTCCGGCCGCTCGATGCGCCACGCGGCGACGGTATTCTCCATGGCCGCAAAGGAGCTGATCGAAAATGGAAAACGCGCCGCCGCGTTTCTGCTCGAGGCACACCCGGCCGGGATCGAGTTCGCGCACGGGCGTTTCTCCTCGCCGCAGGCGGACAAGACGTTCGATTTCCTCGAGCTCGCGCGGGAAACCGAGGCGGGCCTGCTCCCGAAGGAACTGAAGGACGGGCTCGCAGTCTGCGCCAACAACGAGATGCACGACCCGGTTTTCCCGAACGGATGCGCGATCTGCGAGTGCGAGATCGATCCTGAAACAGGCACGGTCGACGTCACGCGATTCGCGGCGGTCGATGACGTCGGCCGCTGCATCAATCCCATGATCGTCCACGGGCAGACTCACGGCGGGGCAGCGCAAGGGATCGGCCAGGCTATCTCGGAGATCTACTACTTCGACCCGGAAACGGGACAACCGCACACGGGCTCGCTCATGGACTACGCCATTCCCCGGTCGGATACGCTGCCCTCCTTCGACGCGGAGATCGTGGAAGTTCTCTCGCCGACGAACCCGCTCGGAATCAAGGCCGCCGGCGAAGGCGCGACCACGCCCGCGCCCGCCGCGGTCATCAACGCCATCGTCGACGCGCTCGCCGGCTTTGGCATTCGCGACATCACCATGCCCGCCACGCCGGAAAATGTATGGCAGGCGATTCAAAGAGCCAAAAAATGAACTCAGGACGCCTGTTTGCGGCCCTCGCGCTGCTTTTCGCCGCGCTCTCGTCCTTCGGCCAGAGTTATCCGAAGGGTCCGGTGCGCGTGATCGTGCCTTTCCCGGCGGGGGGCGGCGTGGACACCGCGGGCCGAATCCTCTCGCAGAAGCTCGCCGAGAGCCTCGGCAAGTCCTTCGTGATCGAGAATCGCGGCGGCGCGAACGGCAATATCGGCACCGAAGCCGCTGCGAAATCGCCGAACGACGGCGCCACACTCTTGTTTACGGGCGTGGGATTCGTCACCAACCCCAGCCTGTACAAGAGCGTTCCCTACGATCCGCTCCGCGACTTCGAGCCGATCAGCCTCATGGCGCTGGGACCCAACGTGCTCGTGGTACATGCTTCGCTTCCGGTGAAATCGGTGCGAGAACTGATCGCGCTCCTCAAGGCGCAACCCGGGAGAATCGGGTTTGCCGGCTCGGGCTCGGGCAGCACGCCCCACCTGGCTGGCGAGCTCTTCAACGTCATGGCCGGGGTGCAAATGGTGCACATTCCGTACCGGGGCTCGGGTCCGGCGATGATCGGCCTGCTCGCGGGCGAAGCGCCGGTGATGTTCCTGCCCGCGATCAACGCGGTTGGGCACGTTGCGGCGGGCCGCGTGCGCGCGATCGCGGTCACGAGCCGGGAGCGGCTGCAGGCGATGCCGGACCTGCCGACCGTTTCCGAAGCGGGCCTTCCGGGCTACGAATCCAGCCAGTGGTACGGCCTGCTCGCTCCGGCCGGGACGCCGCCCGAGGTGCTCGACCTGCTCAACGCGCAAGTTGCGAATATCATGCGAAGCGCGGACATGAAGACCCGGATGACGAACGACGGCCTGGTGCCGATCGGCGGGAGCCGCGAACAATTCGCGGCCCACATCAGGAGCGAGATCGAGAAGTGGGCGAAGGTGATCAGCGCATCCGGCGCGAGGGTCGATTGAAACCCGGTGAGGTCCTCGCCCGCAGCGCGGGACACGCCAGGCTGGAGAAAGCCCGATGAGTGAACTGGATTTCACGAGGCCCGCGGAACCCGCGAAGACCTCGATCTACGACCCGGCCATGGCGATGGATTTTTTCAGCTCCGCCGGCAAGGCGGAAACCGTCGCGCAGGGCACGACCATTTTCTCGGAGAACGACAAAGGGAACCGGCTTCTGCTCCGGCGCGACAAGATGTACCTGCTTTTGGACGGCGAGGTCAATCTGATCGCGAAGGAAAAGGTCATCGGCAAGGTCGGGAAGGGCGAGATTTTCGGCGAGATGGCGTCGATCAGCGAGATGCCCCGCAGCGCAACCGCGGTGACGAACCTGCCCTGCCGCCTCATCGCGCTCGACGACGGTCAGTTCAAGGCCGCCCTGCGGAAAAAGCCCGAGTTCGCGCTCATGCTGATGAGCGTCATGATCCGCCGCATGCGCGATGCGATCGGCCGGCGGAATCCGGGCAGCGCCGCTTCGGAGGGCAAGATGAAGGAATCGGCGGTCTTCGACAAATCCGCGCTCGCGATTCTCGCGCGGGCGCTCGCGCAGACGACGGTGCGCTACGAGCGCAACAAGGTGATCGTGAAGGAAGGCCAGGCCGGAGTCACGATGTACGTCGTGCTGGAGGGCCGCCTGGCCGTTTCCATCCAGGACAAGCTCGTGGAAAAAATCGGGCCGGGAGGCGTGTTCGGCGAGATGGCGCTGGTCGAGCGCACGCCGCGCCTCGCGACCGTGGTCTCCGAAACGGACTGCGGGTTGCTTGCGATCGGCAGGAACACCTTCCTCGACCTGATCAAGGCGAGCCCCGATTTCGCGGTATCGCTCCTGGGCGCGGTGGGCGATCGGGCGAGGTTCATCGCCGCCCGCAACAACTAGCGCGACCAGCCCGCTACGGATTGCCGATGTAGTCGCGCTTGGCGAGCTCTACGCCGTTGTGCCGCAGAATGTCGTAAGCGGTCGTGACGTGGAAGTAGAAGTTCGGCAGCGCGAAGCCGAGCAGGTATTGCATTCCCTTGTAGTCGACCTCGCGGGACCCCAGCTTCAGGTGGATGTTCTTCTCTTCGCTGCCGTCGATCTGCGCGGGCTTGATGCTTTGAATGAAATCGACGGTCTTCGCGATCCTCGCCTTGAGCTCGGCGAAGGTCTCTTCGGTATCCTCGTGTTTGGGCACCTCCACCCCGGCCAGGCGCGCCACCGCGCCCTTGGCGGTATCGCAGGCGATCTGCACCTGGCGCTTCATCGGAAGCATGTCCGGGTAGAGCCGAAAGTGGGTGAAGACGGTCGGCTCGATTTTTTTCGCCTCGGCGTGGGCCTGGGCCTTGTCGAGGATGGCGGAAAGGTTCTTGAGCGTGTTGACAAGGCGCGGTGCGCTCGTCTGGTACATGGAAATATTCACGGCAGTCCCCCGGAGTGAAAGTGCGAGGCGCGCATTTTACCGCGCGGACGCGAAGGTCGCGGCCGGCCGCGCAGTTTCCCGCGCTGACGGCCTGCATTGCAAGACCCGCGTCGAAGCGGGTCAAGCACGCCTCACTTCACGAGCTGCGCGAACATCAGAATAAGGCCGGCTATGGATACCGCCCAGGCTACGGTGCGCACCCAGATGATCCCGGCGAGGAAGATCACCGCGTAGGCAAGGCGCGCCCAGAAGAAGATCTGCGCGCCGAGCAAGGTCATGTCGTTGGTCTTGCCCGCCGCCACCGCCACGAACACCAGCGAGGCGAAAAGCACCAGGTTCTCGAGCATGTTGCGGTGCGCGCGCGCCGCGCGACCTCCCCAGCCGGTGATCTCGGGCATGCCCTCGCGGTTGCCGACGAGCCTCATCAAGCCAACCTGGTTGAACGCACCCTGCGCCGCCACCAGCATCTGCACAAAAGTCAGCGCCACCGCACACACGAGCCAAAACAGCTCCGGTTTCATCGCTCCTCCTTGTTATTGACTGGACTGCGAGCCCTTCATGGTACCCCGATTTCCGCGGGCATCGCGGCCGCCGATCCGCGGCCGCTGTTGCAGCCTCGGCGGGTCTCAGGTGTGCAGACTGCTCACGCCGACCGCGACGTCCTTGCCCGCGAGCGCCGCAAAATCGAGATCGACGCACAGCACCTGTTGCGATCCGTCGGCGGCCTCGAAAGCGAACGACAGGGTCACGCAGAGTTTGGGGCCGGTGACCGACAGATAGGGCCGCGTGATCTGGGCCTTTCCAGGAGCCTCGATCGCGCGGCGGAAGTAGGGCTTGGTCTGCCAGTCGGTGCCCTCCGTGGGCTGCACCAGCTCGAAGCGCGGGTCCTGGGAGTACACGTTGCTTTCGGCGTCCACGTTGGCGCCGATCTGCAATCCGTCGCTGCCGATCAGATAGCAGCGCTGGGCGCTGGAGAGCTTCAGCAGCCCCTGCACGGCCGGCTGGAATTTTGCGCCGAGAGAGAGGTCCTGCACGGCATTCTTGAGCGCAGCCAGGTAAGGCACGAGCCGGGAGGTTTGACGCTTCTGGAATTCGGCGAAGTCCGCGCGGTGACCCGCGATCAGCCGGGCGAACACCTCGCTGCGCGCGTTGTCCGGCGGCAGCTCGGCGCTTCCGGGCGCGAAATAATCGCCCTGCATCAGGTCGGCGTTGGCGTCGATCGCACAAAGCGCCTCGGCCTCGGTCTCGATGCCCTCC
>DATHJM010000297.1:0-16867 GCA_035489775.1 Burkholderiales bacterium | reverse complement strand
ACAAACCCGAGCGAGAGCCAGCGCCGCGCCCCGTTGACTTCCCGGCCCAGTCCCGGAGCGAGCAGCACCGCGAGCAGCGCGACACCGAGCACGAAAAGCCACGGTGCGGCCTGCTGCCAGAGTCGCACGGGCACCTGAAAGACGAACATCCCCGCGAACACGCTCGCGACGAGAAACAGCGCGTGCCGCTGGAGGAAGTATCCGGAACTTCCTCCGGTGAACTTGCTCGCCTCGGCCATCGCGATCGAGGAGGAATACACCATCACCATGCCGAACGTAAGCAGGAGGAGCGCTGCCCACAGCACGCCGCTGTCGTATTCGGCAAGCGGTCCCCGGCCCGGGCTAATGCTTCGAAGCATCGATGACTCCTTCCACCGCCAGGCGAAACACTTCGCCCCGGTGCCTGTAGTCACGGAACATGTCGAAGCTCGCGCAGGCGGGCGAAAGCAGCACCGCATCGCCCGGGCGCGCCGCGTGCGCGGCCAGCGCCACCGCCTGTTCCATGGATGCAGCGCGTCGGATCGGGGCGCCTGAGCCCGCGACCGCCGCTTCGATCAACGGCGCGTCGCGGCCGATCAGCACCAGTTCGCGCGCCGAGCGTTCCACGGCGTTTCTCAGCGGTGAGAAGTCCTGCCCCTTGCCGTCGCCTCCGGCGATGAGAACCACCTTCGTGTCGCGCTGTGCGAGCCCAGTGAGCGCAGCAACGGTCGAGCCGACGTTGGTGCCCTTGGAATCGTCGTACCAGCGCACCCCGTTCGCTTCCCCGATCAGTTCGACGCGGTGCGGGAGCCCCTTGAACTCGCGCAGCGCCGCAAGCAGGGGCTGCAATGGCAAGTCGAGCGCGCGGCACAGCGCGAGCGCGGCGAGCGCATTGGCGGCGTTGTGCAGTCCGGCAAGCTTCATTTCCCGAACCGCAAGGAGCGCTTTTGCACCTTGCGCGAACCAGGGTTCGCCGCCGCGCTCGAGCAGACCCCAGTCCTCCGCGCGCTGTGGGGCGTAGAGACCGAAGCTGATCGTCTTTCGGCCGGGCAGCACCATTGCGAGGCTGCGCGGGTCATCGCGGTTGAGTACCTGGACGCCGGCGCCCGAAAAGACCCGCGCCTTGGCGCGAGCGTAGTCGTCAATGCCGAGGTAACGGTCCAGATGGTCTTCGGTGATGTTGAGAACCGCGGCTGCGTCCGCAGCAAGCGAGGTGGTCGTCTCGAGCTGGAAGCTGGAGAGCTCCAGCACCCAGAGAGCGGCAGGTTGTCCGGTGTCTTCACGGCGCATAAGTGCGTCCAGCACCGCCGGCCCGATGTTTCCAGCGACCTCGCAGTCGGCCCCCGCGGCTCTCGCCATCGCGCCGACGAGCGAGGTCACGGTGCTCTTGCCGTTGGTGCCCGTGACCGCGATGATTTGCGGACGCCGGTCCGCCTCCGCCTGGGCGAACAATTCGATATCGCCGACCACCCGCGCCCCGGCGGCAATTGCGCGCTGCACGTTCGGCTCCGCGAGCGGCACGCCCGGACTGATCGCGATGAAGTCAACACCCGCGAGCATTTCATGCTGGAGCGGGCCGCAGTACGCAGGTACAGCCGGCAGCGAACGCTTGAGTTCGGCCAGTCGCGGCGGTTCCGTGCGCGTATCGGCGACTCGCACCGACGCGCCCCGGCGCGCGAGCCACTTGGCCATCGACAAACCCGTGTCACCCAAACCGAGCACCAGCACCTTTCTGCCCGCGAAAATCACCGCAGCTTCAAAGTAGACAGACCGAACAGGACCAGCATCATGGTGATGATCCAAAATCGCACGACGACCTGTGACTCCTTCCACCCCGAGAGCTCGTAGTGGTGATGCAGCGGCGCCATTCTGAAAATGCGCTTGCCCCCGCTCCACTTGAAATAGAGGACCTGGAGCATCACCGAGAGGGTTTCCGCGACGAACACGCCCCCCATGATGAAGAGCACGATCTCCTGCCGGACGATCACCGCGACCGTGCCGAGCGCGGCGCCCAGGGAAAGCGCGCCCACATCGCCCATGAAGACGTCGGCCGGATACGCGTTGAACCAGAGAAAACCCAGGCCCGCCCCGACGAGCGCGCCGCAAACCACCGTGAGCTCCGCGGCCCCCGGGATATAGGGAAAGAGCAAATAGCGGGAGTAGTCCACCCGCCCCGTGACCATCGCAAATACTCCGAGGCCGCCCGCGACCATTACCGCTGGCATGATCGCAAGCCCGTCCAGCCCGTCGGTCAGATTGACCGCGTTCGAGGTCCCGACTATCACGAAATAGCTGAGCGTGATGAAGCCGAACACGCCGAGCGGATAGGCGACGTTCTTGAAGAACGGCACGATCAGGTCGGCCTGCGGCGGCAGGTCCATGGAAAATCCGCTCCCTACCCAGGCCATGAAGAAATCGAGGACTTTGGCTGTGCTCGGGGCCGATACGGCGAAGGCGAGGTACACCGCCGCGACGAGGCCGATCAGCGATTGCCAGAAGAATTTGGCCCTCGGCGAGAGTCCCTTCGGATTGTTCTTCACGACCTTGCGGTAATCGTCGATCCAGCCGATCGCGCCGAACCCGAAAGTGACCACGAGCACAGCCCACACGAAGCGATTGGACAGATCCGCCCACAAGAGCGTGGTGATCAGGATGGAGAGCAGCACGAGCGCTCCGCCCATGGTCGGCGTGCCTGCCTTGGTGAGGTGGGATTGGGGGCCGTCGTTGCGCACCGCCTGGCCGATCTTGTAGGTGGTGAGCTTGCGAATCACCAGCGGTCCTGCGAGCAGCGAGATCGCGAGTGCGGTAAGCGTCGCGAGCACCGCGCGCAGCGTGATGTACTGGAACACGTTGAACGCGCGTACGTCCTGGGCGATCCATTGCGTAAGAGCGAGAAGCATCTAGTGCCCTCCTGGCGACGATCGCTCACCGGCCAGGGCCTGGACGACGCGCTCCATGCGCATGACGCGCGAGCCTTTTACGAGCAGCGCGGTATCCGGTCCCAACCCGTCCCGAATCGCAGCAGTCATTTCTTCCACCGTGCCGTAGTGTCTGGCGCCCTCTCCGAAGGCCGCGACCGCGGCGCGGCACAGCTCACCGGTCGCATAAAGTCGGTCGATGCCGCGCTCGCGTGCGTAGCGACCGATCTCCTCGTGGAATTCCACGCCTCGCTCGCCCACCTCCGCCATATCGCCGAGCAGGAGGAATTTCGCGCCGGGTTCCGCGGCGAGGACTTCGATCGCCGCGCGTACCGAATCCGGATTGGCGTTGTAGCTGTCGTCGATGAGCATCGCCCCCGAATGCGTGGTCCGGCGCTGCATGCGCCCGCTGACTGCGCGGAACGCCGCCAAGCCCCGCGCGATCGCATCGAGGGCCGCGCCCGTGGCCAGGGCGCACGCGGCAGCGGCGCAAGCGTTCAACACGTTATGGCGGCCGTAAGCTTGCAGCTCGATCCTGGTCGTGCCCTGCGGTACGCGCAGCTCGATCTCGCTTCCGAAATGCGTGAAGCGGTGGCGGCCGCTCACCTGCGCCGGCTTGTCAAGACCGAAGTCCCGCACACGCCTCCCCGCAAGAAGCCCGCGCCAGTAGTCGGCGAATTCGTCATCGGCGTTGATCACCGCGGTGCCGTCGGGCCGCAGCGCGGTGAAGACCGCGCCATGCTCGCGGGCAACCTCGGCCACGCCCTTCATGAACTCCTGATGCTCGCGCTGGGCGTTGTTGATCAGCGCCACGGTAGGGCTCGCGATTGCGGCGAGGGAAGCAGTTTCCCCCGGGTGATTGATCCCCACCTCGAGCACCGCCGCTCGATGCTCCCGGCGCAGTTTCAGCAACGTCAGCGGCAAGCCGATATCGTTGTTGAGATTCCCCTCGGTTGCGAGCGTTTGCGCCTCGCCGAAGTGCTGGCGCAGGATCGCCGCGATCATCTCCTTGACCGTGGTCTTGCCGTTGGAGCCGGTGACGGCAACGAGAGGAATGTCGAAGCGCCCGCGCCAATGCGCCGCGAGCCGCCCGAGCGCAACGCGGGAGTCGTTCGCTGCGATTCCCGGCAATTCTTGATTCGTCGTCCCTGACCCTGGTTCCTCGGCGACCAGCGCCGCGGCGGCGCCGCGCTCTTTCGCCGCCTTGATGAACCTGCGCCCGTCGAATCGCTCGCCGCGCAGAGCGACGAACAGCGCGCCCCGCTGCAGCGTGCGGCTGTCGGTCGATACGGAATCGAATTGGACATCCTCACCGATGAGGCGCGCCCCGATTGCGGTCGCGGCCTCGCGCAGGCTCATCATCGGCCCCATCGCGCGAGCGCTTCTTCGGCTTCGAGCACATCGGAGAAAGGCAGCCGCCGGCCGGCGATCTCCTGGTAGGTTTCATGCCCTTTTCCGGCGATGAGCACGACGTCTTCGGGGCGTGCCGAGGCGATTGCGCGCGCGATCGCAGTCCGTCGATCTTCGATGGCCTCGTGCGCAACGGGGATAGCCGCGGTGATTTCGGCGATGATCGCCGCAGGATCTTCGCTGCGTGGATTGTCGCTGGTCACCACGATCGAATCGGCGTGACGCGAAGCGACCGCCCCCATCAGCGGCCGCTTGCCGCGATCGCGATCGCCGCCGCAGCCGAATACCGCCACCAGACGCCCGCCGCTTGCCCGGGCAACGTCCTTCAGCGCGACCAGGGTCTTTTCCAGCGCGTCGGGCGTGTGGGCATAATCGACCACCGCGAGAGGCTTGCCGGCGCCACCCAGCCGCTGCATGCGTCCCGCGACCGGTTGCAGGTCTTCGAGCGCCGTTGTAGCGCGCTCGAAAGGTACCCCGGAGACGAGCATCGTCGTGAGGACCCCCAGCAGATTGGACACGTTGAAACGCCCGAGCAGGGCGCTTTCGATGCGCGCCTCGCCCCAGGAGCTCTTGACGCTGAAGGCGATCCCCTTCGGCGACACCTCGATCGCGTGCGCCTCGGCGTAGCACTCGAGTCCCGCCCGGGCGGCGACTCCCGCGAAACAACTGTAGCCAGCGCGGTTGAGGCCGCGCCCGGCCAACACTCGGGCGAGGTGCACTCCTTGCACGTCGTCCAGATTGAGCACGGCGTGCTTGAGACCAGGCGCTTCGAACAGGCTCTGCTTCGCGCGCGCATAGTTCTCCATGTCGCCGTGATAGTCGAGGTGATCGCGCGAGAGATTGGTGAACAGAGCCGCTCCGAAAGCGACGCCGTTGACGCGCCCCTGCTCGAGACCGATCGAGGTGACTTCCATCGCCACGCCCTGCGCCCCGGCGGCAAGCAGTTGAGCGAGCGAACGATGCAAAGCAACTGCGTCCGGTGTCGTGTTGGGTCCGGCATCGAGCCTGCGCCGCTCTTTGCTTCCGGACGGAGCCGGAAAGCCCGTTCCCAGAGTGCCGACAACTGCGGTGCGCGCGCCGCATGCGCCGCACGCCTGAGCAATCCAGTGCGCGCACGAGGTCTTGCCGTTGGTTCCCGTGACGCCCATCGTCCAGAGCTTCTCCGAGGGACGCCCGTACACCTCGTGCGCGAGAAGACCGGAGAACCCGCGCAAGTCGCCGATTCCGAGGTTGGGTACCTTCCAGGCGCTGTCCCATTCGAAGCCCTCGCGCTCCCACAGTACGGCGGCAGCGCCGCGATCGAGCGCGCTCGGAATGAAGTCGCGCCCGTCCCGGTGCGCGCCGGGATAGGCGAGGAATACTTCCCCCGGCGCGACGCTTCGGCTGTCGACAGCGAGACCGGTCATGCGCACCCCTTGCGCGGCGAGCCGCTGCCGGATGTGTTCGATCTGATCACGCACACCTAGACGCTTTCCTTCACTTCCTCGCCTTCGGGGGGCAGCTCGATCGGCTGCATCGGTCCGTCGAGCGGCACGTCGAGCACCCGCAACGCCCCCGCCATCACCTGGGCGAACACCGGCGCCGCCACGGTCCCGCCGTAGTACCGGCCGGTCGAGGGCTCGTCGATCATCACCGCGATCACGAGGCGTGGGCGCGAGGCGGGTGCGAAGCCGACGAACGAGGAGACGTATTTTTCGGCCGCGTAGGCGCCGTTTTCCTGCTTGTGGGCGGTGCCCGTCTTTCCGGCGACGCGATAGCCCATGATCTGCGCGCGAGGCGCGGTGCCGCTCCGGTTGACCGCCATCTCGAGCATCGCTCGAACGGCGGCAGCCGTCCTGGGGGTTATCACGCGGTGCCCGGCGGGAGGGATATCCACGCGGAGCAGGGAGAGCGGCACCAGGTCCCCGTCGCGCGCGAACACGCTGTAGGCGCGCGCGAGCTGTACGAGCGACACCGAAATGCCGTGCCCGTAGGACATGGTCGCCTGCTCGATCGGTCGCCAGCTCCGGTACGGCCGGACCTTTCCGGCGGCTTCTCCGGGGAAACCCAGTCCGGGCGCGGCGCCGAAGCCCACATCCCGGAACATTTCCCACATCGACTCCGCGGAAAGGGCGAGCGCGATCTTCGCCGCGCCGACGTTGGAGGATTTCTGGATCACCTGCGCCACCGTGAGCGAGCGCTCGAAGTGCGCGTCGTGGATGGTGGCCGCCCCTATGCTCAAGCTTCCCGGCGCGATTTGGATCACGGAATCCGCCCTCACCCGCCCCCCTTCCAGAGCGAGCGCCACGGTGAAAGGTTTGAGGGTCGAGCCCGGTTCGAACGTATCGGTCAGAGTACGGTTCCTGAGCTGCGCACCGGTGAGCTTGCTGCGGTTGTTCGGGTTGTAGGTCGGATAGTTGGCGAGTGCGAGCAGCTCGCCCGTGTCGACATCGAGCACCACGACGCCGCCCGCTTTCGCCCGGTGCTGGGCGACCGCGGCCTTCAACTGGCTGAAAGCGAGGTTCTGGATGCGGGTATCCAAAGCAAGAGCGAGGTCGTGCCCGTCTTGCGCGGCCTTGATCGACTCGACGTCCTCGACCGTCTGGCCGAGCCGGTCCTTGATCACCCGGCGGCTGCCGGGTTTGCCGGCGAGCCCGTCCTGAAGCGCGAGCTCGACTCCCTCTTGGCCGATGTCGTCCGCACCGGTGAAGCCGAGCACGTGCGCAGTGACTTCGCCGTTCGGGTAATAGCGCCGGTACTCGCGATTCTGGAACAGTCCGGGGACGTGCAGGCCCGCGACGCGTTCGGCCACTTCCGGCGGGATCTGCCGCTTCAGGAAAACGAAGTCCCGGCCTGTGTCGGCGAGGCGTTTCTCGATTTCCCGCGGCGGCATCTCGAGCAATGCCGCCAGACGCGCAAGTTGCCGGTCACTCGGATGCACTTCCCCCGGAATCGCCCAGATGGATTTCACCGGAGTGCTGATGGCGAGGGCCTCGCCGTTGCGGTCGAGGATGCGGCCGCGATCTGCCGGGATTTCGATGACCCGGCTGTAGCGCGACTCGCCTTTTGCCTGCAGGAAGTCGTTGTTCATGCCCTGCAGGTAGACGGCGCGTCCGAGCAGCACGGCGAAGCATGCGATAAAGACGTAGAGCAGGAGTCTCGAGCGCCAAGTGGGCAGAGTGAGCGCGAGTACCGGACTGGCGGCGAAATTCATTTCGCCGCCTCCTTCGGCCGTGCGATCTGGAGGCGTTTCGCGTCGGGGACACGCATGTGCAGCTGGCGGCTGGCGATGCGTTCGACGCGTGCGTGCACCGCCCACGTGCTTGCTTCGAGCTGCAGCTGACCGTATTCGACTCCGAGCTGGCGTGAACGTTCCTGCTCGAGCTCGAGCTCACCGAATAGCTTGCGTGCCTGGTGCTGCGAGGTCACCAAACCCAGTGCGCATGCGGTCAGCACAGCAACAAGGAGCAAGTTCAGTCGGGTCATGGCGGGCTTGAGGGAAGCTTCTCGGCGACGCGCAGCACCGCGCTCCTCGCGCGGGGATTGGTCTTGACTTCCTCGGCGCCGGGCCGTGCCGGCCGACCGATGATGCGCAGCTTCGGAGGAGGCAGCTCCCGGGCTCTTACCGGCAAGCGCTCGGGCAGCGAAGGGCGCGCGGCGCCGCGCATGAAATTCTTCACGATGCGGTCTTCGAGCGAATGGAAGCTGATCACGGCGAGGCGTCCATGGGAATTGAGCGCGGTCAGCGCTTGCGGCAGCGCTAGCGACAATTCCTCAAGCTCCTGATTGACGTGAATCCGTAGAGCTTGAAACGTCCGCGTCGCCGGATCCTGCCCCGGTTCACGCGTCCGGACGGACGCAGCCACGAGAGCGGCAAGTTCCCCGGTCCGCCGGACAGGCCCTCTTCGCCTAGCAGCAACAATCGCCTTTGCAATCTGTTTAGCAAACCGTTCTTCGCCATAGCCGCTCAACACCTCCCTGATCTCGGCCTCGTCCGCCTGTCCGAGCCACTCGAATGCACTCTGTCCCCGCGTCGGGTCCATGCGCATGTCGAGCGGTCCGTCAGACCGAAAGCTGAAGCCGCGCCGCGCGTCGTCGAGCTGAGGCGAGGAAATGCCCAGATCGAACAGCAACCCATCGACACCACCCGCGCGCAGCGCGTCGAGCGTCGCCTGCAATTCGCCGAAGCGCGCATGGACCGGCGTCAAGCGCGGGTCGCGCATCTCGCTCGCAGCCGCGATCGCCTCCGGATCCCGGTCCATCCCGATGAGGCGGCCGTGCGGGCCGAGCCGCTCCAGAATCAGCCGGCTGTGGCCGCCTCTGCCGAACGTCGCATCCACGAACGTGCCGTCGCGCCTCGATTCGATGGCGAGCGCGTCGACTGCCGGGCGGAGGAGAACGGGGAGGTGCGCATGGGCGCTCACAGCGAGAAGTTTTCGGTGCCGGGGGGCGGGTTAGTACCCACTTGCGTGAGACCCCGTGCCAGTCGCTCGTCCCACGCTGCTATGTCCCAGATTTCGAAATGGCTCCCCTGCCCCACCAGCATTACGTCCTTTTTCAGCCCGGCGAATTTGCGTAGCGCAGGCGACACGAGGATGCGGCCCTGCCCGTCGAGCTCCGCCTCCTCGGCAAAGCCAACCAGCAGGCGTTGCCACCACCGTGCTTGCTCGTTGAAGCTGGAGAGCGCCTGAACTTTGGCGCCGATCGGTTCCCAGGCGACGCGTGGATAAAGAAGCAGACAGCTATCGGGGTGAGCGGTGAGAACCACCGCGCGCCCTCCCGATAACAAGGCGTCCCGATACCGGGTAGGCACGGCAAGCCTTCCCTTGGCGTCGAGACTCAGCTCTGTCGCCCCTTGAAGCAACGGTCCCCCTTCGAGTGGCGAAATGGAGCGCCACAGTTCCCCACTAAAATCTACTTCCTACCACTCTAGAGGAAACAGGGGAGGCGGTCAAGCCTGAATTTGATAGAATTTTAAGCTACAACAGGGACTTAAGAGGGCTTTCCGAGAATCTGCTTGATTATAAAATAAAAGTAGATAAATTAATGCGTTACCATGCAAACTGAATGTAATACATTAGGAAATCAAGAGGTTCCGACGAAGGGCTTGGGCGCCCTGAAGAGTCGGCCTACTTCGCCCAGCGGTTTCTAATGGAGGTGCTTTTTTCCGGAGGCCACGCCTGGACGGACCTGAGTCCGGTCCTGCGGCGCCTCGGTGGCGCTGCGGGCGAACAGTTGATGCACGAGGGCGGTCACCTCGCCGATCTCGGCGTCGCCGAAATGGCGCGCGAGAAGCGCTGAAAGGTCGTCGATCATGCGTCGCCTTTGCATATCGCGGATCGACTCGGGCGTCGGGCCGACGAACACCCAGCTGTGCTCGTCCTGGCCGTCCTCCTGGTAGTAGCTCACCTCGACCGCCGCCGCCTCCTCGGAGTACGGCGAGAGCGATTCGAACGCCTCCTCGAGCGAATGCTGGAAATTGCGTCCGACGTATCCGGTCCAGCAGATGTCGAGCGAGCGCCGACGCCTGTCGAACACGATCCCGGGCTCATCCTGATGGGCGCTGCGCGCATCCGCGAGTCCATCCACGTCGACGTAGTCGAACCAGTGTCTGAGCGCCAGTTCGATGTCCGTCTGGCTGACGCCGCTTTTCAACAACACCGTGCCGTGAACGTGAACTTCAGTATGCATTGCTTGCCCCCGAAACACCGATGCTAGTCCGAGAAAGCCGGGACTTCAACCCTTTCCGGTCATAGTCTGGACAGGGGAATGGGATAATACCGCCTCCGCCATGCCCAAGGAATCGAAATGACCGTCTCGAGCGACGCCGTGAACATGGCACTTTTCTGCGACTTCGAGAACGTCGCGCTCGGCGTGCGCGACGCGAAATACGCCAAGTTCGACATCAACAAGGTCCTCGAGCGCCTGCTCCTGAAGGGGAGCATCGTGGTCAAGAAAGCCTATTGCGACTGGGAACGGTACAAGGAGTTCAAGTCCGACATGCACGAAGCGTCGTTCGAGCTCATCGAAATCCCGCATGTGCGCATGTCGGGCAAGAATTCGGCCGACATCCGCATGGTGGTCGATGCGCTGGACCTTTGCTACACAAAATCGCACGTCGACACTTTCGTCATCATCAGCGGCGACTCCGATTTCTCGCCGCTCGTCTCGAAGCTGCGCGAAAACGACAAGACCGTGATCGGGGTGGGCGTGAAGAACTCCAGCTCCGATTTGCTGGTGGCGAACTGCGACGAGTTCATCTTCTACGACGATCTGGTGCGTGAAAGGCCCGGGCGCCGGCAGCCGAGGAAGAAGCCGCAGACGAAGCCCGCCGCGAGCGGAGAAGGCGCGCCGAAAGACAATGAGGACAAGACGGAGGAGGCGCTGGAGCTCGTGATGCAAACGGTCGAAGCGCTCATCGCCGAGCGCGGCGCCGAAGAGAAGATCTGGGGATCGATGGTGAAGCAAGCGCTGAAGCGCCGCAATCCGGGCTTCAACGAGTCCTACTACGGTTTCTCGTCGTTCTCAAAGCTTCTCGACGAAGCCGAATCGCGCAACATGTTGCAGCTCGAGCGCGACGAAAAATCAGGCGGCTACATCGTCAAGAGTGTCGCCCACTAGGAAATTCATGTCCGCTCGATGACCAGGGCGATCCCCTGCCCCACGCCGATGCACATCGTGCACAACGCATAGCGACCGTTAATCGCCCGAAGCTGATACATCGCAGTAGTAACGAGGCGCGCGCCGGACGCACCCAGAGGATGGCCAATCGCGATTGCACCGCCATTGGAATTCACGTGAGCGGCGTCGTCGCGAAGACCCAGGTCGCGAGTCACCGCAAGCGCTTGCGCGGCAAAAGCCTCGTTCAGCTCGATCACGTCCATCTGCCCGAGCTTGAGCCCGTTCTTCTCCAGCACTTTCCGGGTCGCGGGAGCCGGACCCATACCCATGATGCGCGGCGCGACGCCTGCGGTCGCCATTGCGAGAATGCGCGCCTTCGGCGTGAGCTTGTGCCTCTTCGCCGCGGGTTCGGAAGCCAGAATCATCGCGCACGCGCCGTCGTTGATGCCCGAGGCATTGCCCGCGGTGACCGTGCCTTCGGGCTTCACCACACCCTTCAACTTCGCTAGCGCCTCGAGTGTCGCGTCCGGGCGCGGGTGTTCGTCGCGGTCGACTACTGTTGGCGCACCTTTCTTGCCAGGGACGGAAACCGGAGCGATCTCGCTGCGGTAAAAACCTTTCGCCTGCGCGGCCGTCCACCGCTGCTGGCTTCGCAGCGCAAACGCGTCCTGGTCGGCTCGCCCAATCCTGAATTCCTCGGCGACGTTTTCGGCGGTCTCCGGCATCGAATCGATGCCGTACTTCGATTTCATGAGCGGGTTGACGAAACGCCAGCCGATGGTTGTGTCCTCGATTTTCGCCGCGCGCGAGAACGCGCTTTCCGACTTGGGGATGACGAAGGGGGCGCGCGACATGCTCTCAACGCCCCCTGCGATCATCAATTGAGTCTCGCCGCAACGGATCGCCCGCGCAGCGGTGCCTACCGCGTCCAGGCTCGAGCCGCACAACCGGTTCACCGTGGCGCCGGGCACTGTCTGCGGCAATCCGGCGAGAAGCAGCGCCATGCGCGCCACGTTGCGGTTGTCTTCTCCGGCCTGGTTGACGCAGCCGTAGATCACGTCGTCTACAGCATCCCAGTCGACCGAAGGGTTGCGCTCCATGAGCGCTTTCATGGGAAGGGTTGCGAGATCGTCGGTGCGGATGGAAGAGAGCGCGCCCCCATAGCGCCCGAAGGGCGTGCGAACGGCGTCGCAGATGAATACCTCGGTCATTGTGCTCCCGGCGTTCTCATCGAATCTATCAGACCAGCCCGGTCACGGGAATCGCGGCTCCGTGGATCGCGCGCGCTGCATCGGAGGCGAGAAACAGCACGACGTCGGCGAGCGCCTCCGGCGCGACCCAGCGCCGCGGATCGGCGCTGGGCATGTCGGCGCGATTCTGTGGCGTGTCGATGACGCTGGGCAGAACGCAGTTCACGTTGATCCCCTTGTCGCGCAATTCGGCCGACATGCTCTCGGTCAGCCGGATCACCGCGCTCTTCGAGGCGCTGTACGCGCCCATTTTCGCCCCGCCGCGCAGACCGGCGACGGCGCCGATGTTGACGATCTTTCCGTATCCCGCGGCGAGCATCTTCGGCACCACTGCGCGGGCGGTGTTGATCACCGATTTCGCATTGAGGTCGAGCATGAGCTCCCAGACGTCCTCGGGGGTTTCGTGCACCGGGTGCCCCATCCGGAAGCCGCCCGCGATGTTGCACAGAACGTCGATCCGGTCGAACCGGGCGGTTGCGACTGCCTTCGTCACGGACGCGGCATCGAGGAGATCGGCGCCAATGAAAGCCTTGCGCTCATCGTCGCGCCCATAGGCGGACCGCAGGACCTTGTCATCGAGATCGACCAGGATCAGGGAGGCGCCGGCCGACGCGAATGCGGCAGCAACCGCGCGGCCCAGATTGCCCGCCGCGCCGGTGATCAGACAAGTCTTGCCTTCGAAGGTCACGATCCCGCTCCGCGTGTCCGGGAGACAATCCCCGGCCGCCTGATGCTAAGCGACGGATTTGGACTTTTCGCCCGCGGAATTCGCCCAGTA
This sequence comes from Burkholderiales bacterium, assembly GCA_035489775.1. Lineage (GTDB taxonomy): Bacteria > Pseudomonadota > Gammaproteobacteria > Burkholderiales > SG8-39 > VBDM01. Next base: position 3,932 of record DATHJM010000297.1, on the reverse strand, counting down.
TTCGGACGAAGCCTTCGCCTTGGCAAGCGCCTTGGCGTCCTCGAACCCCGGCGCCATCGACGCCGACGTCCCAGCGAGCACCTGATGGTGGTCGATGTTGAGCAACCTCAGCCAGCTCTGCTGCCCCATGGTGAGCGCGATGAAGCAGCCCAACTCGACCAGCTCGGGCTCGCTGAAATGCCCGTGGAGCCGTTCCCAGAACGCATCGTCGGTATTCAGGTGCCAGGTGATTGCCTCGGCATACGCAAGCGCCGCCTTCTGGCGCTCGTCGTAATTGCCGGACTTCTCGAAGTTCAGCAGGTCCTTGACGTGATCCTCCATGACGGCGCCGCTCGAGGCCGCCTTGATCGAGCGCTGGTTGCCGCAGTATTCGCATTGAACGGAGCGCGATACGTAGAGCCGGCACAGCTCCTTGACGGAGTGATCGCACACGCCGTTCTTGAAGATGTCGCGCCAGGAGTTGGCAAAGGCCCAGAAGCACTCGGGCACATGCGCGCGCACGGCGGAGCTCTCCGGTCTGGGCGTGCCTTCGCGCTGGCAGCGCTCCATCTCCTTGCGCATCTCCGCGTCCATCTTCTCCAGCGGGACGTAGCTGATTCTCTGTTTTGCCATGGCATGTCCTCGCCGACCGTATAGGCCGGTCTCTAGAGTCCGGTATGTCGAAGTCTGCCTCTTCGGGGACGGGCTTGCAAGGTCGACGCGAGCGGGACCCGATGACTCGCCGCCTTCCCGCACAGGCCCTCAGTGCTTTTTCGAAGGCGGCGGTTCAGCGGACAGTGCGTCGATCGCATGCCAGTCGGGGTCGGCAATTGCCGGCGGCACACCGGGCAGCTGCGCCTGAGCGGGGGCTTCGAGGGCGGCGTTGTCGCGCGTGCCGTAGACGGTATAGATGCGCGGCGCGGCGCGGTTGATATGGACCTGAAAAACGTCGGGCCGGTTGTAATGGCCTGCAAAGTCGTGGCGCAGCTTGGTGAGCACGCCGAGCTCGAGATTGCACTCGGCGTACAGAATTCCTTCCTCTGCGCCCATCGGGCCGGCCAGGATGCGGCTGTTAGGCGCAACGATGACGCTTCCCCCGCAGCAGTCCGCGCTGCGCAGCAGCTTTTCGGCCTCAGGACCGGCCTTGAGTATGCGGATCATCGCGTCATCCACTGTTCCACAGGCGCAAATCACGAACGCCTTGCTCATCTGCGCAAAGGCCTGCGAGTCGACCGTGACGCGGTTGCGCATCGGGTCGCCGCTCGTCGGGAAATGATTCGGCCAGCTCATGACGTGGATGCGCGTGCCTTCGGCGGTGAGCGCGAACACGGCGAGCGGGTTGGAATTCTCGCCGCAGATCAAACCGCTCATGGGTCCGAACTCCGTCTGAAACGCCCCGAAAGTGTCGCCGAACCCTCCGGTGTGCACGAGTCGCTCGCCGACGGTGGGGACGAGCTTCTGGTGCTTGCCGAGCAGCTGGCCCTCGGGGCCGATGTAGACCTGGGTGTTGAACATGGTCCCGATCGTGCGCGGCAGCTTCTCGCATACTCCCATGACGACGTAGGCGTTCGCCTCGCGTGCCGCGCCGCAAAGGGCATCGATCTCCGGGCCCGGTATTTCGACAGAGTTCTTGAAGAGGAGCACGGCCAGCTCGTTCGCCACCGCGCCGGTCGCCGGGTGGTGGTGGTACCACACCGGATGCGCCGGAATGAAACCTTCCGGGAAGCCGATGACGCGTGCGCCGCTCCTGCCTGCCTCGCGGATCAATCGACAGGCCTTCTCGGTCGATCCTTCGCGGTCGAGGAATACAGAGGCCGCCTGCACGGCGGCCACTTTCACGACCGGATACGTGTCGCCCACGATTCGCGCTTACCGCGCCCGCGCAACCGGCTGAGGCATCACTGCGGCTTGATGCCTGCCGCCTTGATCACGCGCGCGTACTCGACGAGCTCGCTGCGCACGAAACGGGCGAATTCCTCCGGCGACATGTCCATGGTGTCGTTGCCGAGGTTGCCTAGTCTTTCGCGCACGCCCGGATCCGCGAGCGCCTTGCGCGTGTCCGTGGAGATCTTGGCGACGATATTCGCCGGCGTGCCGGCCGGCGCCCAGATGCCGAACCACAAGGGCGCATCCGCCCCCCGGACCCCTGCCTCGCCCGTGGTTGGAACGTCCGGCAGCTGGCTGTTGCGCTTCGCCGTGCTCACCGCGAGCGCTCGCACCCTGCCGCCCTTGAGGTGAGGTATCGCCGCGGAAATCGGCGCCCAGTAGCAGTCCACCGACCCGCTCAACATCGCCTGGATCACCTCGGGGGTGCCTTTGAAAGGGACCTGGGTGACGTTGATTTTCGCCGCGTCCACGAACTTCTCCGTGTTGAGGTGCGTGCCGCTGCCGATCCCGGCATGGCCCCAGTTGATCGAACCCGGCTTGGCCTTCGCAGCATTCACCAGGTCCATCACGTTTTTATAAGGCGACCCCGCGTTCACGATGAGGACATTCGGCTGGACGGAGAGCGGCACGATATCGATGAAGTCCTTCAGAGTGTCGTACGGCAGGCTGGCGTAGATCGCCGGATTCACCGTGTGAGCGTTCGAATTGATGAGCAGCGTGTAGCCGTCCGGCGCGGCCTTCGCGACAACGTTCGAGCCGATCGAGCCGCCCGCGCCGGCGCGGTTTTCCGCCAATACCGGCTGGCCCCAGATCTCCGAGAGCTTCTGCGAAACGATGCGTCCGACGATATCGGTCGAGCTGCCGGGCGTGAAGGAAATGATCACGTGCACCGGCTTGCTCGGGTAGCCCTGTGCCGATGCCTGGGACGCGGCTGCGGCCAGCGCCATTGCGGCAATGCCGATCATGCTTTTCATCTGAAGCTCCTCTGTGAAAGATTATTGCGACAGTCCGTCGCCGACCGCTTTGTTTTCCGGTTTCAGCTCGATCCCCGACGCCTTCGCCTGCTGCACGAGCAAGGTCGAGAAATCCTGTTCGGTCATGCCCGCGCCCATCATCGCCTGGATCAGATCGCGGGTCACCGAGGCGAGCGGCAACGGCACTTCGAATTTCCGGCCGGCCTCCAGCCCCAGGTCCATGTCCTTGCGCAGCAGATACGGCGTAAACGTGACGTGGAAGTCGAGATTGACGAAGGCCGGGGCCTTGTAGCGCGTGAAAGTCGAGCCCATCACGCTCTTGTTCAGGAAATCGAGGAAGGCGTGGCGCGGCACGCCTGCCTTCTGCGCGAGCACCGTGATCTCCGCCATGCACTGCGTCACCACGCCCAGCATCACGTTGTGACAGATTTTGACGATGCGCGAAAGTTCCCCTTCTCCCACGTAGGACGAGCCCTGTCCCATCATGTCCAGGTAAGGCGCCACCGCGTCATAAGCCGGCTTGGGGCCCGACACGACGAATGTGAGCTTTCCCGCCTTGATCACCTTGGCGTTGCCAGAGACCGGCGCGGACAGCAGCTCGATCCCGCGCGCACCGAGAATCTTTCTGAGCTCGGCGGAACCTTCGAGCGAGATCGAGGAGCACTCCACCACCATGCGCGGCACGCCGCCTTTTCCCTTCGCCTTGGACAGCAAGCCTTTGGGTCCCGCGATCACTTCCTTGACGTCGTCGTAGGTCGAGACCATGCAGAACACGATGTCGCAAGCTGCGAGTTCCGGGAGCGAATCGACGATCTTCGCGCCGTCCTTCGCGAGCGGCTCGGCTTTCGCTCGGGTGCGGTTCCATGCGGTGAGGTCGCAGCCGCCCTTCGCCAGGCGCCGCGCCATCTCGAAGCCCATGCGGCCGGTGCCGATCCATCCGAGCTTTGCCCTGTTTACTCTTGCGGCAGTCAATTCAGCTCTCCTTGGAGATTCATTTCGCCGCGGTTTCGATCACGGCCAGCACGGTTCCCACCGGCACCGTCGTGCCCGGCTCGACCAGGATCGCCTTGAGCACCCCGCTTGCAATCGCGG
>DATHJM010000296.1:0-4889 GCA_035489775.1 Burkholderiales bacterium | reverse complement strand
GTCCGACAGCGCGCCCAGGATCGGCGAGCCGAAAAAATTCGCAATCCCGAAACTGAACGTCACCACCCCGTACCAGAACGCCTGATCCGCCTGGGAGCCCGTGAAACTGCCCACCAGCGCCGGCAACACGGGAATGATCAGCCCGATCGAAATCATATCGATCAGCGCCGTCAACATGATGAAAGGCATCGCTGCCGTACGGTCGCGGCGCGGGGACAGGAACTTGAATCGCATGGGAGGTGGGACTGGGTCGTTCACGGGAGTCTGGGACGACCGCGAGGGGAAGAACCGGGATTTTAAACGAAGCGGGGCGGGAAATTGGGTATGTCACCAACTATTCGTGCGATGTCGAAAGGAGTTTCGGTAATCGGGTTGCCCTGTGGTGACGCAGTCAACATCTCCGCCGCCCGCGCGTTTGTCCGGCGACAGCACATGAAACCCGAATCGATCCCGGCCGAGCACATCGAGACGCGCATTCTGTTCGTGCGCTCGCACAAGGTGCTGCTGGACGCCGACCTGGCAGCCTTATATGGAGTGTCGACCAAGGTGCTTGTCCAGGCGGTCCGGCGAAACATCGAGCGCTTTCCGGCGGACTTTATGTTTCAGCTTACTGAACAGGAGCTTAAAATCTTGAGGTCACAAATTGTGACCTCAAGTTCGAACGCTGTGGGGAAATGGGGTGGACGCCGCACACTGCCCTATGTGTTCTCGGAGCAAGGCGTGGCTATGCTGTCTTCGGTACTGCGCAGCCGTCGTGCGATCGCCGTGAATATCGCGGTCATGCGCGCCTTTGTACGCTTGCGGGCCATGGTCGCTGCCAATACCGAACTGGCGAAAAAGCTCGACGAGCTCGAGCGCCGCGTCGCTCATCATGACGAAGCCATCACCTCCGTCGTGCGCGCCATCCGCGACCTGATGGCACCAACGGAGCCTAAGGCGAAGCGGCGTATCGGTTTCATTCAGGATTGAATCTGGTCTGATGACCAACTTAGGAAATCGCTTCGTCGAGCTCCTGCTGCGCGATTTCTGGAACGCGGACGTTCACTTCTCGCGATACTTCGCCAGCACCTGCTCCAGCGGAATCACCTTGATCTCACCGCGGCGATAGGCGGCGAGACGGTCCTCGGCTTCCTTGGTCCGGACCGACCACCGTCATCGCGGATCTCCCTTGTGCAACAATCGCCCTGCCCTGCGAATCACCCCACCTCCTGCCCCTTCTTCTTGAACACGGCGCCGGCGGCCGGCGTGGTGAGGAACTTGATCAGCGCCTTTGCCGCCGACGAGTCCTTCGAGCCCACGCCGACGCCGGCATGGAAGACGGTGTAGTTCTGAAGCTCCCCCGGCAAAGGCCCCAGGAGTTCGACGCCGGGCGCGGCCATCAGTTCGTTGACGAGGATGACGCCGAGCTCGACTTTGCCTCCGGCGACGAGCTTGCCGACTTCCGCGCCCGATGCGGCGACGACGGCCTTGGGCTTGATCTGGTCGGCGATTCCGATGCGCTCGAGCAGGCTCGCGAAGTAGATGCCGCTCGCGCCTTCTTTCGCCCAGGTGATCGATTTCGCGGCGAGCAGGGTGCGCTTGAGCGCGCCCGGCGTGCGGATGTCGGGCCGCGGTGCTCCCTTCTTGATGCCGATGCCCACGCCCGAGCGGGCGATCGGGGTGCGCGAGCCGGCGTCGACTTTGCCCTGCTTCGCGAGATCGTCGATCCCGGCGCTGGTGAGGATGGCGAGGTCGAACGCTTCGCCGCCTTCGATCTGGCGCTTCAAGGCGGCGGCGAGGCCGAAAGTGATGACGAGCTTGTTCCCGGTCGCGCGCTCGAAGCCGGGCGCGAGTTCCAGCAGCGCCTCCCTTACGCCGTTGGAGGCGAGGACCTTGATTTCAGCGGCGCGAATCGATGCGGTGGTCATGAGAGCGGCGAAACCGATGACAGCGGCAGCGAGCATTTTGATATTCATGTGGTCTCCCTGTTCGAAGAGGTGTTCTCATTTTCAAAGCTCGAGCAGATCGCGCCCGACGATGATCTGGCCGGCGTAGTGCTTGCGCACGCCTTCTGCCCACATGTCGTCGGTGATCGAGTTGTCGTCCGACGGCACGAGGTGCGACAGGACGAGCGTCTTCACCCCCGCCGCGGACGCCACCTTGCCGATGTCCTCGGTAGCGGTGTGGCTGGCGAGCAGGTGCTCGCGCAGCGTCGCCGCGTTCGGCACGCGCTTCAAGAGGCTCTCCAGGCCGCCGAGGTGCATGGCTTCGTGCACGAGAACGTCGGCGCCCCTGGCGAGGGCGATCAGCTCGGGCGAATACGCGGTGTCACCCGAGATCACGATCGAGCGGTCGTCGCTGTCGAACCGGTAGGCGTAGGCGTGCACGATAGGAGGATGGCGCACGCGAGCCGCGGTGACCTTGACGTCCGCGTTCTGCATCACGACGCCCGGCTCGCTGAACTCGTGCGTGGTGACGAGCTTGCGCAAGTCGGGCCGGCCCTCGTCGCCGACGCGCGTCTCGATGTCGAACCGGTTCAGCTGCCAGTACGCCTCGGTCATGGCCTTGATCGGCGGCGGGCCCCAGGCGTCCACCGGCGCGCGCAGGCCCGCGGCCCACGCGTTGTAGATCAGGTTGCCGTAATCCAGATCGTGATCGGAATGATGGTGCGTGATGAAGACATGGCGCAGCGTGTTGAGCGGCACGCCGGCCCTGACGAACTGCTGCGACACGCCCGAGCCGCAGTCGATGACGCAGGGCACGCCGTTCGCGACGATGAGGTTCGCGGGCCTGGCGCGGCCGTTCGGGATCACCCTGGGGCCGCCGCCGGTGCCAAGGAGGACAAGCCGGGTCTTCTGCTTTGCCGGGCCCTGAGCGCGCGCCGCGCGCAAAGGCGCGAGCGCCGCCGTCGCCGCCAACGCTGCCGTGCCGGAAATAAAATCCCGGCGGGAAGACGAGCGCGGGTTTTTCAAAGAGCCCTCCCACGAACCATTGTGGAAGGCATCGTACTCCGGCGCTCCCGACAGGGTAAGTCGGGAAAACCTTACAGGTCCCTCACCCTGACCCTCTCCCGCAAGCGGGAGAGGGAATGAATCCCTCACCCTGCCCTCTCCCGCAAGCGGGAGAGGGAACGAATCATGCCGCCTGACACCCCACCCTCGCGTGGCTGCCGTCGCAGTACGGCTTGCTGGCCGAATGGCCGCAGCGGCAGAACGCCGCCTCGGTGGCGCGATTGACGGTTTTTCCGGTTCCGGTCACGACTTCGATCGCTCCCGAGACGAGCAAAGGCCCGTTGGCGGCGGGGCGGATGTCGAGCGGGCCGTCGCGCCGCGCCAGGGCGCTGCTTTCCCTGGCCGCGACTTCGCCGCTCGCCCTGAAGCGCGCGCCGGAATGGCTGCCGTCGCAATACGGTTTGTTCTGCGACGCGCCGCAGCGGCACAAGGTGGCGCGAAAGCCGATCGCAGCACCCGCGAGCCTGAGCTCGCCGTGAAATGCCAGGGGGCCGTTTTCGCGGATGCGCGCGAGGTTGACCTTGGGCGCCTGCTCTTCGGGCCCGCCGTCGAGGCGCTCGTAGGCGATGGCGCCGGAAGGACATATGTGCGCGATTTCGGCGACGGCTTCAGGCGTTGCCGCATCGGGGTGGATCCACTCGCCCTGCACGTTGGGAACGAACACTTCCGGGTGCGACAGCACGCAGTGGCGCGAATGGATGCACTTCTTCGCATCGAAGCGGATGCGCACTTTCCTGCCGTCGACGATTTCAATCGCGCTCATGACCATATCCCTTCTCGGGAGACAATACTACAATTCGAGGAGCGTATCGAAAGGAGGTTCCGTGAGTCACTCACACCACATGAAGGCGTTTGCGATCGCGCTCTCGATGCTGAACGGACCGTGTCTTGCCGCCGCCGACGGGAGCACCATCCCCGGAACCGGCTCGCTCGCGGGAACCGTGACCGCCGCCGCGCCTTTCCGCGCCGCGCAGGTCTACGCCAGAAACGCCGAGAAGAACCTCGTCTACATGGTGTACACCGCCAGCGGGCGCTACCGCGCTGTCAACGTGATGCCCGGAAATTACGAGGTCAGCGTCGAGCGCCGCGGATTCGCATCCGAGCCGAGGAAGGTCGCCGTCCGCGGCGGCCAGACCGCCCGCGCGGATTTCACGTTGAGCGCCGCAAGCCCCGCCCCCCGGGCCGACGTCCCCGGACCGGCCACGATCACCGGCTACCCCGGCGCCGCCACGCTGCGCGGAAACATCGAATTCGTTTCCTCCTACGATGCGCTCTACCCGCCCGGCCCGGGCCGCGCGGTCGCGGAGAAAACCTGCATGGCCTGCCACGGCCTCAACTTCTTCCCGCAGCGCCAGTGGGACCGCACCCAGTGGAGCGCCGCCGTCGACAGGATGACGCGGCGCGAAGGAACGGTCGGCATCATCGTTCCGCCTGGCAAGCTCTCGCCCAAGGACCGCGCGCTCCTCGTCGATTATTTCGCAGCGAATTTCGGCCCGGGGAGCAAGCCGCGCGGCCTCGCCACGGATGCCGAAGTGGCGCTCGACGAAGAAGCGCTCGCCAAGGCGATGTACATCGAATACATCATGCCCAAAGCCAGCGAGAAAGCGGCGCCGCGCGGGCAGAATCCGTACTTCGACGCCGACGGCAACGTGTGGATGACCGACCGCGGCTCGCCCAACGGCATCGTGCGCCTGGATCCGCGCACGGCGATCTTCAAGCAGTTCCTCCTCCCGGAGCAGGGCGGGCCGCACGGCATCACTGTGGACTCCGAAGGCACCGTGTGGTGGGGCGAGAACGCCGGCTTCAAGCTCGGCCAGCTCGATCCGAAATCGGGCAAGATCACGCGCCACGCGCTCGACCCGAGCGGGTTCAGCGGCACCCGCAACGGGCAGGATCCGA
>DATHJM010000295.1:0-7130 GCA_035489775.1 Burkholderiales bacterium | reverse complement strand
AAACTTTTACCCTATGTACGCTATCGTACAGATCGTCCGGATTCCGGAGCGGAAGATGGCAACCATGGTCGATGCGAGTCGTCCGTCGCGCGAGGTGCCCCTGGTACCTTCCGCAGCCACGTCCGAGAAATCCGGCAATCTGTTTCCCGAAAAACCCATCAGCCGGCGCATTCCGATGATGAAGCGCGCGCCCGCGCCTGAGTTGACCGCGGCCCGCGTGCTCTGCAATCAGCTTCGAAACAAACGGACGCGTCCGGACAAGCAGCGGATCGTGCATCTGATCTGCCTCAATCTCCAGACGATACTGAGGCACCGCTCGCAGCAAGCGTAGCGGGACGCGCTGCCGCAATAGTGCGAGCGGTCAAACCACCCCGGCGCTTTGCGCCACCCCTCCTTATCCAAGGAGGGGAAGGTTCTGCCTCCAAAGTAGGGGAAGGGCTTGGCTAGAACGCGCCTTATCCTCGACACCAATATCTGGCTCGACTGGCTGGTCTTCGAAGATCCCTCGATCGCGCCCATCAAGGCCGCCGTCGCGGCGAAGCGCGCGGAAGTCTTCATCGACGCGGCCTGCGAGGCCGAGCTGGAACGGGCGCTGGGGTATGACCTGGGGAGGAAGTTCACGCTAGCCGCGGCGGCTCAGGGCGAGCGCCTCGCCGAGTGCCGGCGCGTGGCGCACCGGATCGATTCGCATCTCCTGGAGGCGGAGCGCGCGCGCCTGCCGTCCTGCCGCGACCCGGACGATCAGAAGTTCCTGGAGGCCGCGCTCGGCGCGCGCGCGCAGTTTCTCGTCACCAAGGACCGGGCGCTATTGGAGCTGGCGCGGCGCCCGGCGCCGTTTCGAATCCTGACTCCGCAGGGGTTTGCGGAGATCGAGGCCGGGGGAATCGAAAGGGCTCAGGACGACAGGTGAGCCTTGGGAAATTGCTCGCTTTCATGCACCGCGAGCAGTTCCACTTCGAAAGTGAGCGTGGCGTTCGGCGGGATGGTGTCGCCCGCGCCGTCTTCGCCGTAGGCGAGTTGCGGCGGGATGATGAGCTTGCGCGTGCCGCCGACTTTCATGCCTTTCAGCCCTTCTTCCCAGCCGGCCATGACTTCTTTCTTGCCGAGAGTGAACTGAAAGGGGTCCTGCTTTTCCTTGCTCGAATCGAATTGCGTTCCGTCGGCGAGCCAGCCGGCGTAGTGCACGGTCACGTCCCGGCCGGACACCGCGGCGGCGCCTTTGCCGATGACGGTGTCTTCGATGGTCAGGCCGCTTGCCATTGTGATGATGGACATGGGAATTTCCTCATGGTGAAAACAGGATTCGAGCAAAGCGGAAAAGCAGTTTCCGCTGAAAAACTGGCCGTGCAGGGAGAGTGTGAGGCGGTGTTGCAGCGCAGCGGGAAGGCCAATGTACGCCAAAGGGCTGCGATTGGCTACAAGTATCTCCAGGAATCGCCCTGAATCCGTCCCGCGCGGGTTCCCGGAAGGGTTTCCGGGCGGGGCTTCGGGCGGAACTTCCTTGGCCGATTCGTGTCCTTTTCCTCATATTCCCCGATGTTTCGCGAACCCGGCGCCGGAGCATCCGCTACTCTGGCATGCAGCGTAAATTTTCATGGAGCGGAGGGGCAACATGGAACAAAGCGCTTTGCGTGTGGAAGAAGCCTGCTCGTCGCACGACGTTTCACGCCTGCAAGAGCTCATCGCGGAATTCCGGGAGATGCTGCCCGACCAGTGCGGCACGGCCCAGGCGATCGACCGGAAAGAGCCGTGGGAGCAGATCGCCCTGAAGGCGGTCGAGGACGGCTACATCGAGCTCGCCGATCAGTTCGAAAAGTTCGTGCAAGTCTGCCTGCGGAGGGTCGCATGAGGGCGGTAGCGGTCGCCGCCATGCGCCGTTCGAGGGGCCAACCCGTTCATACAATCGAAACATCCCTGCTGCATCGTATCGCACGTAACGAGGGAGGCTTACTCGTAATGTCCGCCCGGCTGGGAGGCCGACATGGGACAGAACGGTTTGGAAGAGTTCATCGCGGAGTTTCGGGTGACGCTGCCCGCGCAGTGCAAGACGGCGCAGGCGATAGACCGGCAGGATCCGTTCGAGGAGATCGCGTTCAAGGCGATCGACGAAGGCTATATCGGGTTCGCCGATCAGTTCAGCAAGTTCATGGAGATTTGTCTGCGGCGGAGCACGTGTGAGACCGCTCGAGCCGACAAATAGCGCGCTGAACGGGCGCGCCGCAGGGCCGGCGGGCTCCATGGACGCTGCTGGGGAATCGGGCGATCTGTTCGTCGGGGAATCCATCCCCCGGCGCACTCCGGCGGCGAAGCGCAGGCTCGCGCCCGAGCTGACCGCCGCCCGCGTTCTCTGCAATCAGCTCAGGCGCAAGCGGGCGCTCCCGGAGAAGAAGCGGATCGTGCACCTGATCTGCATGAATCTCCTGGCGATACTGAACCGCCCGTCGCAGCAGGCGTAGCACGCCCGCTCTGCTTCGTAATTCCGGGGGCCTTCGGGCCCTCAGGATCTTCTTGCGCGCCGTGCCTGCGCTCGGTGTGCGTTCTTCCTCGGTTATGATTGGCTTTCGCCTGTCATCCCGGCCCACCCGTGAAAGGAACGAACGATGGCCAAAGCCTATTGGGTTGTCTGTTATCACTCGATCAAGAATCAGGAAGCGTTCCAGGCCTACGCGAAGCTCGCGATGCCGGCGATCCAGGCCGCGGGCGGCAAGTATCTGGTGCGCGGCAACCCGGCGAAGGTATACGAGGGCGGGCTCAGTCAGCGCGTGGTGCTGATCGAGTTCCCGAGCCTGCAGCAGGCGCTCGCCTGCCACGACGCGCCGGGCTACCAGGAGGCGCTCAAGCCCCTGGCCGGCGGCGACGTGGTCAAGCGCGACATGCGCATCGTCGAAGGCCTCGCCTGAGCTTTTTTTCCTCTCCTTGAAAAGGAGAGGTGGCTGCGAAACAGCCGGGGTGGTCTCTCGCCGCCAACACCACTCCGCCGCCTTCGGCGGCACCCCTCCTCAAGAGAGGAGGGGAAAGGCAAGAGGGCCGTTGCGGGGTCAGACCCGCAGCGATTCGTGCGACAGGTATTTCTGCCGGTAGGTTTCGAAGTCGACTTTGTCGGCCGCTTCGATCTCCTTCTGTTTCCTGATCGATTCCTCCGCCGCGCGCGTGAAGCGCGCTTCCGCTTCGGGGGACAGCGGCTCGCTTTGCAGCACGGCGCGGTGCTCGAGCGAGCGCGCCAGGGCAAAGTGGGAATAGGAGTCGCCGTAGCTCTGCTGCATTTCGGCGAGGATCCGCGCCGAAGGCAGCGACGCGGGATTTTCCACGGCGCCGATGGCGGCCGCCAGCGCGTCGCGATGCGCCGATCCGCCGTCAGCGGCAGAGTCGAGCGCCGCCGCGATCGGCTCGCATTCTGCGAGCACCTGCATGCCCCATTCGCGCAGCTCCACTTTCCCGCCGGAGCGGTCGAGGCGCAGTCCGGGCTCGCGTCCCCGCGAGGCGGTGTGCAGCTTGTTGCGGCCGATGGCTCCCAGCTCCTCCCGCGTGTCGGGCGGGCTGTCCGAGAGCAGGCAATGCAGCAGGAACACGTCGAGAAAGCGCATCGTGCCCGCGTCGATTCCGACCGGCGAGAAGGGATCGAGGTCCATGGCGCGCACCTCGACGTACTCGACGCCGCGCTCGCGCAGCGCGTGCAGCGGCCGCTCGCCCGGGCGGATGACGCGCTTGGGGCGGATCGTGCTGTAGAACTCGTTTTCGATCTGCAGGAGGCTCGTGGCGAGCTGCCTGTATTCGTTCCCTTCGCGGATGCCGATCGCTTCGTAGGCCGGGTAGGGTTGGGTGAGCGCGTCCTCGAGGCAGGCGGTGTAGCTCTCCAGGCCGTTGTAGCTGACCGCGAGCGAGTCCTGCGCCTCGGAGAGGTATCCCAGGCGCCCCATGCGGAGCGACGTCGCGTGCGGCAGGTAGAGCGTGCCGGGCGCGAGCTGCTCCAGCGCGTGCTTGCGGCCCTCGACGAAGCTCGAACACACGGCGGGCGAAGCGCCGAACAGATAGAGCAGCAGCCACGCGTGCCGCCGGAAATTGCGGATCAGCGCGAAGTAGGCTTCGCTGGCGTCGCGAAAGCCGGGCAGCGGCCAGACGGAATCGGGCAGGGAAAAGTTGTAGTGCAGCCCGGCGATCATCTGCATGCGCTTGCCGTAGCGGTGCGCGAGCCCGTTGCGGTATACGGTCTTCGTGCGGCCGATATTCGAGTCGCCGTAGCGCGCGATCGGGATCGCTTTCTCGTCGGGCAGGCTGCAGGGCATGCTCGCGCACCACAGCACCTCGTCGCCGATGCGGCGGTATACGAACTGGTGGATGCGCTCGAGCTGCGCGAGGCAGGCAGCGGCGCTCGCATGCACGCTGGTGATCAGCTCGATCAGCGACTCGCTGAAGTCGGTGGTGATGTGCGGATGCTTGAGCGCGGAGCCGAGCGCGACCGGGTGCGGCGTGAGCGCGAGCGTGCCGTCGGGCCGCACGCGCAGGGATTCCTTCTCGATGCCGCGCTTCAGGCCCTTCAGCACGGCGGGCAGGAGCGCGCGAAGTCGTTCGTCGAGCTTGCTCGAGGGGGTCGTCACGCGGGGCGAAGCGATCAGGAAGGGTCCGTGCGGATTATCGCCCGGACTCGGCGCGCCTGCTGGCGGGATGGTGCCGGAGCAACCGCCTCGGGAGTTCGCGGTGCCGAAGCCGCCGGGCGCGCAGTACGGAGGGGAGGAAGGTGGACCCTTTTGTTCCTGCGTGCCCGGCGCCTCGGTTTTCTGCCTATGCGTTCCTGCTGCCCTTTCGCACGGCCAGCGCTGCGATGGCGAGTACGAGTCTGCGCAAGGCGCCGGTCTTCGCCTTGGGCGGCTGTTCGGACGAGGACGAGGGGACTGGGACCCAGGGCAGCGCGGACTCCACGCCCATCGGGACCCGGTCGGACTCTCTCCTGTTTGCGGTTTGCGTTGTCATAGCCTTCTCTCTACACCTAATCTCGCAAGAACCATGCCCTGGACCGTCAAACCCGGATCCAGGCGGGTTTACAGCTACTTGCCGTGCTGCAGCAAGGAATTTCATGACCTCGGAAAGCCGACGCGGGCGTCGGGCGATTGCCACCGTCACGAAAACCCCTGTCAGGGAGTAACGCCCCAGCGTCACTTGAGGTTTCGCGTGCCGCATGGCGCCTCGCAGCTTTGGCTTTCGGACAGTTGGGCCGGCAGCGGCATTCCCTTGCGATCCATTTGCGCGGCCCCGGCAGGCGCGCGGTCGATGGCGATCAGGCTCGCGTACTTCGTCACGAGGTGATGCGTGTGCGCGAGCTCGACCGCCTTCGCGGCGGGCGCTGCCTCGCGCGCCGCGTCCATCTTCCCGGGCGCGAGTTCGCCCGGCTCCGCGCCGTGCGCATCGCCCGCCATCAGCATCACACAAGCCGAGAGAACCAACGCCGTCGCCACGCCGATGCAGAACGTGACGAACAGCGTTCCGAGAAAATCGACGACGATCGGGCGCATCCTGGACCTGCTGCTTGAAGCTTCCATCTTCGATCCCCTTGTGCAGTACACGGCTCAGTGCCGTGTCCGTATTGAAGCGCCCGAAAAGGGCTCCCGCGGGCGGGGAAAATGGAAAGGTACAGAAGAATTGTGGCAGGAAGATGGCAATGCGCCTGGTTCGCGCGGAGTGAAGAGGGAATGCGCTATATTCAGCGCATCAAGTCGTCATTCCCGCGAATGCGGGAATCCAGAGTCTTTCGAGCGCTACTGGGCTCCCGCTTCCGCGGGAGCGACGGAATAAGGGAAACATGCCCCGCCGCATCGCCATCGTCGAAGACGACGCCGCAATCCGCGCCAACTACTCGGACGCGCTCAGGAAGCACGGCTACGAGGTGAGCGCGCATGCGGCGCGCGCGGAGGCGATGCGCGCCTTCAGGACGCGGCTTCCCGATCTCGCCGTGATCGACATCGGCCTGGGCGAAGAGCCCGACGGGGGCTTTGCGCTGTGCCGCGAGCTGCGCGCGCTGGCTCCCAGCCTGCCGATCCTCTTTCTCACCGCGCGCGACTCGGACTTCGACGCGGTCTCGGGCCTGCGCCTGGGCGCGGACGACTATCTCACCAAGGACGTGAGCCTGCCGCACCTGCTTGCGCGCATCTCGGCGCTGTTTCGCAGGGTCGATGCGCTGCGCGAGCCGAAGACGGCCGAGGAAGTGCTCGAGCGCGGCGCCCTGAAGCTCGACGCGAAGCGCTTTACCGCGTCGTGGAAAGACAAGCCCGTCGAGCTGACGCTCACCGAGTTCTGGATGGTGCACACGCTGGCAAAATTCCCCGGGCATGTAAAAGACCGCGAGGGCCTGATGCGCGAGGCGAACCTGGTCGTGGACGAGGGCACGATCACCTCGCACGTGAAGCGCATCCGCAGGAAATTCGCCGCGGTCGATCCGTCGTTCGGGCAGATCGATACGGTGTACGGCATGGGGTACCGGTGGAAAGCGTGACCTTTTTTTTCCCCTCCTTGAAAAGGAGGGGTGGCTGCGAAGCAGCCGGGGTGGTTTGCTCGTCGCGAACCACCACCCCGCCGCCTGCGGCGGCACCCCTCCTCAAGAGAGGAGGGGATACCCGATCTTGAAACTCGTTTTTCCGCGTCTCAGCCTTCGCACCAAGCTCGCGCTCGTGGCGCTGGTGCTGCTTGCGCTGCCCTGGGCGGGCTACGAGTACGTGCGCGAGATGGAGCGCTTCCTGCTCGAGGGCCAGGAGCGGGCGCTGCTCGCAACGGCGCGCGCCGTCGCCACCGCCCTCCACGATCGCCCGAATCTCATGCACGCGCCGCCTCCGCGCGACACCGACGTGCGGCGCGAAGCCGAGGAAGAGCTGCGGCGCCTTGCCGAGGAGCGCGGCGAGCCGCCCGATGCGGGCTCCGAGCCAACGCTGATCATCGACCGCGAAGAGTCCGCGGGGCGGAGCGAACCCGGGGAGATCGCAGAGATTTTAAAAGGCGTGGAGCGCACCACTTCGCGCATCTGGGTGGTGACGCGCGACCTGCGCGTGCTCGCGCTCGCCGGCAGCCTGCGGCGCGAGGGAGGCGAGGCCGAGCAGACTCTCACGCGGCGCGTGCTCGGGCTCCTGATCCCGCGCCCGAACGAG
>DATHJM010000294.1:0-10730 GCA_035489775.1 Burkholderiales bacterium | reverse complement strand
GCCTGCCCCGGCGCGGTTCTCCACCACCACCGGCTGGCCCCAGGCTTCGGTCAGCCTGCCGCCGATAATGCGCGCGAACACGTCGGCGATGCCGCCGGCGGGGAAGGGCACGACGTAGCGAATCGGCTTCTGCGGATAATTCTGTTGCGCAAAAGCCGGCGCTGCGAGCAGCGCGGCGCACAAGGCAATGAATATTCGCGGCATGGCGCTCCCCTGATTCAGGCAATCTCTGGATGCGCCGCGATTTGTCGTTTGCGGCCGGCCTTCACCTTGTACATCGCTTGGTCTGCGCTGCGCAGAAGCGCTTCGCTGTTCGCACCCGAATCCGGGTATCCCGCAACCCCGATGCTGGCTGAAATCTCGATCCTGAATTGACCAATTGGGTAAGGCATCGAAACACCATCGGACAGTTTGCCAGCCACCGTTGCGGCCGCTTCCAATCCGGTATTGACGAGAACGACGGCGAACTCGTCTCCACCCAGGCGGGCGGCGAGATCGGAAGACCGAATTCCGCCTTTGAGCCGCGCTGCGACTGCGCGCAGCAGCTCGTCGCCGGTAGCATGACCGTACGTGTCGTTGACAGCCCTGAATCCGTCGAGATCGACATATAAGACGGCCAGCGGGGCCTTCGTCCTGCTGCAGATCGCCAGATCGTGGCCGACGATTTCGTCGAACAGGGCGTGGTTTGCAAGGCCCGTCAGCGCGTCGTGGTGTCCTCGATGCTGAGCTTCCTGCAACATCCTGGATGCCTTGACGAGGGCTTGGCCCACTTCGTCCGCTTCCTTCAACTGGAGGGGAGGAACCGTCACTGCTCCGCCAAAACCCAGCGCGAGCGCGGGCCCGGTAAGGCCGCAAATCGACCGGGAGATCCGGCCCCCGATGCTCCAAGCCAGGACCAGGGTGCACAGAAGCAGAAGCACCAGGCCAAGGACGAGCCACCAGAGCGAACGCCACAGCTCGCCGGTCAGACCCTGCGTGGGTATTCCTATGGCCACCGTCCAGTTGGAAACAGCAGAACGGCTGAATACCGATAGAACCGGAATGCCTTCGAGCGTCGTAGTTTCCAGGGAGTCCTCGGCGACTTCACCCATTCGCTTGACCAATGCCGGAGAACCTTTCTTTCCGAGGAATCGGTTCATTTCGCGCGTGCGGGACACGATGGTGCCCGTGCTGTCAAAAATTGTTGCAATCCAGTCCGGCGGCAGGCGCTGCTGAGTCAATATGTCGGACAGGCGTTCGGGAAAGATGCCCGCGTTCAGAGCGTAAACGACCGTATTTCCCCGGCGCACGGGAACTCCGATGGCGAGTACGGGTTTGCCGATCGCCTGTCCGTAAAACAGGTCCGTGATGACCGGTCGGCCCGTTTCGAATATGCGATGTAACTGATGCGTAGGATCGGGAGGGAGGGGTTCACCGAATGATCGAAGTGTATTGATCCGTTGCCGGCTGTTCGCGTCGACGAGAACGATGCTGTTTGCGATCATCAGATTCGGCAGCGCTTCCTTCGCCTGCCCGTAGAAGCCTCGCAGGTCATTGGAGGACAGGTGGGGCGAGGTCGCAAGTGCGTACAAGGCCGATTGCACGCCGGCCAATTCACGGTCCATTGCGGTCGTCAGCGCGCGCGCCGTGGCCAGGGAGTCGCGCACCACTCTTGCATGCTCGCGCTGATAGCTTTGAGAGATCAACACCAAGGCCATCAAGGATGCCGGAACCACGCACGCGATAACGAGCAAAGCGAGCCTGGAACGGATAGTGGGGATGCGGCCCGGCGCCATATCCGTGAAAGGTACGGCTATTTATTTTCGGGCACTGTTCGCTGTCACACAGATACGGGGCGGCCTCGCGCCCGGCAGCGGGGAAAGGCCGGTCATTCCACCTTGGCGCCCGAGGAAATGACGACCTTAGCCCACTTCGCCGTCTCCGCGGCGATCACCTTGCCGAAGTCCGCCGGCGTGCCTTTGATCGGCTTGCCTCCCAACTCCGCCAGGCGCGCCAGCATATTGGGATCGCTGAGCGCCCGGTTCACTTCGGCATTGAGCTTCTCGATGATCTCCGCGGGCGTCCCCCTGGGCATCCCGATGCCGAACCACGCGGTGGCCTCGTAGCCGGGCACGGTCTCGGCGACGGTCGGCAAGCCGGGCATGGAGGGCTCGCGCTCGGCCGACGTCACCGCGAGCGCGCGGATGCGCCCGCCCTTGATATGACCGATGGAGGAGGGCAGGTTGTCGAAGATCACATGGACATTGCCGGCGATGAGCTCGGCGAGCGCGGGACCGGCGCCCTTGAAAGGCACGTGAAGCATGTCGCAGCCCGTCATGGACTTGAACAGCTCGCCCGACAGGTGCACCGACGTACCGCTGCTGGATGACGCCATATTGATCTTCCCGGGGTTCGCCTTGCAGTATGCGATGAATTCGGGCACGGTCCTGGCCGGGAAGGAATTGGTGACCTCCATCACGTTCGGCGTCCTCACGATCCCCGCGACCGGCGCAATGTCCCGGATGAAATCGAAAGGCAGGTTCTTGTAGAGAGTCGCGTTGATTCCGTTCGCGGGATTGACGAGGAGCATGGTGTAGCCGTCGGGGGCCGCGTGCACGACGTATTCCACGCCGATATTGTTGCCGGCGCCCGCCTTGTTCTCGATGATGAACGGCTGCCCCATTTTCTCGGACAGCCATTGCGACACGATGCGGGCGAGAACATCGGTAGTCCCGCCGGGCGGATAGGGCACGACCCATCTCACCGGGTGCGCCGGATAATCCGCGGCGGCTGCGGTACCCAATCCGGCGAAGAAAAAAAATAGAGCGAGCGCAAAGAGCGTTGCGGCGCGCGCGAAATGTACGAGGAATTTCAGGAACGTCACGGTTGTTCTCCTTGCTGATTGCTGCCCCGAATAATAAGCCAAAAGGCTGCTAGGATACGAGCCGCGCTCAACCAAGGAGAAAAGGATGAATTTTCCGCTGTCTTGTTTTCTCCTGCTGTCCGTGCTGTGCTTTCACGCCGCATCCGCGGCCGCACAGGCGTTTCCCGCCAAGCCGGTGCGCGTGATCGTGCCGTTCGCGCCGGGAGGCGCGACCGACGTGGTGTTCCGCCTGCTTGCTCCGAAGTTGTCGGAGAACCTGGGCCAGCAAGCGGTCATCGAAAACCGCGCGGGCGGCGGCTCGACCATCGGCATGGACATCGTCGCCAAGTCGCCGCCGGACGGCTATACGCTCGGGGTCGCCAATCTTTCTTTCGCCGTCAATCCGAGCCTGCTGCCGAAGCTGCCCTACGATACCGAGCGCGACTTCGCCCCGGTAAGCCTGGTCACGATCGTGCCTCTGGGAATTTCGGTGCACCCGTCGGTGCCGGCGAGGTCGTTGCAGGAACTGATCGCGCTCGCGAAAGCAAAGCCGGGCAGCCTGCATTACGCCTCCTCCGGCAACGGCAGCGCGACCCACATGGCGACCGAGCTGTTCAAATACATGACCGGAACCGACATCGTGCACGTTCCCTACAGCGGCGGAGGTCCCGCGGTCCTGTCCGTGATCGGCGGGCAGGTCCCGATCTATACCGGCAGCATTCCTTCCCAGGTGCAGCACATAAAATCCGGCAAGCTGGTGGCCCTCGCCGTGACCGGCTCGAAGCCCGATCCCGCGCTTCCCGGAATACCCACCGTTGCCGAAGCCGGCGTACCGGGCTACGAAGCGGTCGAATGGCAGGGCGTCGTCGTGCCTGCGGGCACGCCCGGCCCGGTGATCCAGCGGCTCAACCGCGCAATCGTCGAGTCGGTAAAGGCCCCCGATTTCAACGAGCGCCTTGCAGGCGTCGGTGCGCATGCGGTAGGGAGCACACCCGCGGAGTTCGCCGATTACATCAGGAAGGAACTGGCGATGTGGTCGAAAGTGATCAAGGCGACGGGCATCCGGATTGACTAGCAAGGATCGGATCATGTCATCCGGGGGCACCTGGATCGAACAATTCCCGGGCAATCTCACCTGGTCGAACGCGGCTCTCGTCACCAAGGGGATGGCGCCCTACGGCGCGGTAGCGCTCGGAGAGATCGACGAAGTCTGCGAAAGGCTGAAAGTCCGCCAGAACGAGGCCGACGCCTGGCGGCAAGAGTGGTGCGCGATGGCGGGACGCCTCGAGCGCGCGGCCGACGCCGCCGCCGCCGAGGGACGCCAGCTCACGGCGGGCAACGCCTACCTGCGCGCCGGCATGTATTACTTCACCGCGGAGCGCTTCGTCGTCCCGGGCGAGAAAAAACGCGAGATCGGCCGAAAGGCCCTTCAATGCCAGCATGCCGGGCTCGAGCGGCGCTACCCGAACATCGAGCGCGTGGAGGTGCCGTACGAAAATACGACGCTGCCCGCGCTGTTCATGAAGGCCCCGGGTGCGCCCGGGCCCGCGCCGACGGTGGTCGTATTCGACGGCATGGACAACTGCAAGGAGATGAGCGTCCTGTTCGCGGGGCTCGAGTTCGCCGTGCGCGGCTGGCATACGCTCGCCATCGACGGGCCCGGACAGGGCGAGTCGCTGCGCCTTCGCGGACTGCATGCGCGTCACGATTACGAAGTCCCCGGCACGGCGGCCTACGAGTACGTCGCCAGGCGGCGGGAGGTGGATCCGAACAAAGTGGTGGTCATGGGCTACAGCTTCGGCGGCTACTACGCTTCCCGCATCGCCGCGTTCGAGAAGCGCTATTGCGCGGGTGTGGCCATGAGCGCGCTGCACTGGGACCTCGCGGCATGGCAACGCGAGGTCAAGCGCAAACACGAGACCGACCCGAAGACGACCCCGCAGTCGAGCTTTCATTTCCGCTGGATCATGGGGACCGACGACATCGACGCGGCGATCGAGCGGGCCGAGCGCTTCTCGCTCGCGGGAGTCGCGCAGAAGATCGCCTGCCCGTTTCTCGTCGTGCACGCCGAGAACGACAAGGTCGTGCCGGTCGCTTCCGCCCACAAGCTCTTCGAAGCGATCGGCGCCCGGCGCAAGAGCTTGAGGATTCTTACCGCCGAAGACGGCAGCACGTATCATGCGCAAGCCGACAACCGGCAGGTCGGCATCGATCACATCGCCGACTGGATCGGCGCGAACGTGTAGCGGTAGAATCGCTCGCGACCAGAGAAATCGTCAATCGGTCATGCGAAGGAGAGCAGTCATGGATGTGTCCAGCCCGGTTCTGAAGCAGATCGCGACGGACGGCGAAGCGCCGCCGCGCGTTGCGCCGAAGCGCAAGACCTGGAAGGGCGCGGAAATCCTGGTCGAATACCTGATCAAGGAGAAAGTCCCTTACCTGTTCGGCGTGTGCGGGCACGGCAACATCGGCTTTCTCGACGCCGCGGCGGAGGCCGCTTCCCGCATCAAGACGATCTCGGTGCATCACGAGCAGGCGGCGGGATACATGGCCGATGCCTATTACAAGGTCCGCCATGAGCCGGTGGCGACGTACACCTCGTGCGGGCCGGGATCGTGCAACCTTCCGGTCGCGCTCGCGGGAGCCATGATGGATTCGTCGGCGTTTCTCGCGATCACCGGCAACGTGCCCACCACCCAGTTCAACCGCATGCCGTTCCAGGAAACCGGCCGCTATTTCCAGGGCGATTTCCCGTCGGTCATCCGGCCCCTGGTGAAGAAGAGCTTTCAGCCGACGCGCGTGGAAATGCTGCCGCTCGCCATCAAGCAGGCGTTCGGACTCCTGCGCACCGGCCGCCCGGGACCGGTGAACATCGACGTGCCGCTCAATGTTTTCCAGGAAACCGCCGAAGTCGAGGTCCCCGATCCCGATCCGGCGGTGAATCAGCGCTTCCCCGGCGAATTGCACGCGCTCGACCGGGCGCTCGACCTGCTGCTCGCCGCGCGCCGTCCGGTGGTGCTGGTCGGGCAGGGTGGCCTGATCGGCGAGATCACGGATGCGCTGCTCGCGTTCCTCAGGCTCGTGCGCATCCCGGTGGTGACCAGCCCGAACGGCAAAGGCAGCATGGACGAAACCCATGAGCTCGCGTTCGGCGCAATCGGCAGAAACGGACCCTACGCCGCCAACGAAGCCGCGCGCAACGCCGATGTCCTGCTTGCGCTCGGCTGCAGCTTCGACGACCGCACCACCAGCGCGTGGATCAGCGGCTACACGCTGACCATACCGCCCACGAAGCTGATCCAGATCGACAACGATCCGTCGGAAATCGGGCGCAATTACCCCGTCCACCTCGGCATCGTAGGCGACATCCGGGCGAGTCTCGAGGTGATGACCCGGCGCGCGCAGGAAAAGCTGAAGTCGGCGACCAGGACGTTCGAAGACTGGGCGGCGCAGTTGCGCGACTGCCGCGCGGCCTGGGACAAATACCAGGCCCCGCTCGCGGAGAGCGATCAGGTCCCTCTTCGCCCCGAGCGCCTGATGAAAGGCCTGTCCCGCGTGATACCGGAAAACGCGATCTTCGCGACCGACGTCGGCGTGCATCACAACTGGGTGGTGCAGCTGTGGAAGGCGCGGCGGGCGCGTCATCTGCTGCAATCGTGGGGCTTCGCGTCCATGGGATTCGCAACCTGCGGCATTCTCGGCGCAAAGCTCGCCCAGCCCGAGAGCCCGGCGGTGGCGATCGTCGGAGACGGCTCGTTCCTGATGGCGCCGCACATTCTCGCCACCGCCGTGGAATACGACATTCCCGCCGTGTGGGTGGTGTGGAACAACCACGGCTACTGCTCGATACGCGACATGCAGCTCGGCATGTTCGGCAAGGAGCTGGCGACGAGCTTCAGGAAAGAAAAGACCGGCGAGCTCTACAGCGCGGACTTCGCGATGCTCGCGCGTTCGTTCGGAGTCGAGTCCGCCCGCGTCGAGCGCGCCGGCGATCTCGAAGGCGTGCTCGAAACCGCGATCAAGGCCAACCGGCCCTATCTGGTCGAAGTTCCCGTCGATCGCGAAATCCGGCCGGTAGGCACCGGCACCTGGTCCCTGCCGCCTCTGCCGCACGCCGAGCCGAACTTCCGGAAACTGGCGGCGCTCGACGGCAAGAAGAACCAGTAGACCGTCGAAGCATCTCTCGCTCTCACTCGGCCTTTGCGCCGGAGTCCTTGACGACTTTGGCCCATTTCGTGATTTCCTCCCGGACGTACCGGGCGAACTGATCCGGGGACTTTACCGACGGTTCGGCTCCCAGTGCGGCGAGACGCTCCTTGACCTCGGGCGCCGTGACCGCGCTGCCGATCTCGGAATTGAGTTTCACGACGATGTGCCCTGGCAGTCCCGCAGGACCGAACACGCCGTACCAGGACGTCACCTCGAATCCCGGCAATCCGGCTTCGCTCACGGTGGGCACGTCCGGCAGCAGCGGCGAGCGCGCAGAGCCCGTAACCGCGATCGCTCTCAGCTTGCCGGATTGAACGTGCGGCACCGCCACCGGCAAGCCCATCGACGCGAGCTGCACCTGCCCGGCGAGCAGGTCGCCGACGAGCTGCCCCGATCCCTTGTAGGGGACGTGAACCATGCTGACTCCGGCCATCGCCTGGAACAGCTCGAGCGAGAGATGATTCGGCGAGCCCACGCCCGCCGACCCGAAACTGAGTTGCCCGGGCCGGGCTCGCGCCACCGCGATCAGCTCCTTCACGGAATTCGCGGCCAGCGAAGGATGAAGGACGATCGCGCTGGGGAATGATGCCACTTCAGCGATGGCCGCGAGGTCCCTGGCCAGGTCGTACGGCAGCTTCGAGTAGAGGCTGGCGGAAATCGCGTGGGGAACGCCTCCCAGCAGCAGCGTATATCCGTCCGGCGCGGATTTCGCCACCTGTTCCGCGCCGATGTGGCCGCCCGCGCCGGCGCGGTTCTCGATGATCACCGGCTGCCCCGATCGCTCGGTGAGCTTTTGCCCGACGATGCGCGCGAGCGTGTCGGTCGACCCGCCGGGAGAGAAGGGCACCACCATTCGAACCGGCCTGCTCGGGTAATCCTGAGCCAGGCCCGCGCCGGCGGCGAGAGACGCCACCATCAGCAACGCAACTCTCGAGATGGGGTTCATGGTCGAATCATAAGGCCGGCGGGATTGATTTTGCCATCGTTAATCCTCTATAGTTTCCGCCGCGGATCGTCCAACGAGGAGGCGCGCATGTCCGATTCCATCGATCGCCGCCAGTTCCTGCAATCGGCCACGCTGGCCGCAACTGCCGCCACCGCGGTCACGGGCGCCGTGGCCAGCGCCGCGCTCGCCGCCGACGCCAGGACCGGAACGAAATCCGCCTCCCAGCACCAAGGGCCGATGACGCGGCGCTGGACTGAACAGCGCTGGCTGCTCGACAACACCATCCGCTCGGTCGGCATGGACTGGGACCAGCCGCGCTCGATCTATCTGTCCGCGCCCTGCGGCCCGCAGGCCGCCGCCGATTTTGCGGCCGTGCGCGCGCGCATCCAGAAATATGCCGACGCCGCACCCGCGTTCGAAGCGGTGGCCAGGCGCCGCGAAGGCGCGGCCAAGGCCGCGCTCGACGCGGGCGACGCGATCACCGCGCGCGAAAACTATTTCATGGCTGCGATCCACTGGGGCGCGGCGCAGTGGCCGATCGACGAGAACAACGCGCAGAACCAGCTCTACAACACGCGCAAGCGCGAGTGCTACGGCGCCTACGCGAAGCTCGCCGACCACCGCGTCGAGGAAGCCTGGATCCCCATGCCCTCTGGCCTGCGCCTGCCCGCGTGGTTCCACCTGCCGCCGCGCTACGCCGGTGGGAAAATTCCCGTGGTGATCGCGGTGCCGGGCATGGACAGCTTCAAGGAGGGAGGCGTATCGATGTACGGCGACCGGTGGCTCGAACGCGGCATGGCCGTGCTCGCCATCGACGGGCCTGGACAGTACGAAGCGCCGCTCCTCGGGGTGTTCTTCTCCATGCCAGCATGGCAGGCCGCCGGCAAAGCCTGCTGCGACTGGCTCTACTCACGCGCCGAGATCGACGCGCAGCGAATCGGCATCAGCGGCAACAGCTTCGGCTCGTTCTTCTCCACCATCGCCGCCGCTTACGAGCCGCGCCTGCGCGCGGTCGCGGTGAGCGCCGTGTGCCACGAGCCGGGCTTTCACACGATATTCGAAGAGGCCTCGCCCACCTTCAAGATGCGCTTCATGTTCATGTCCGGGTTCACCGAGGAGGGCAAATTCGACGAGTTCAGGAAGAGCATGACCTGGGAAGGCCACGCCGAGCGCGTGCGCGTGCCGTACCTGTGCATGGCGGGCGAGCACGACGAGCTCTCGCCGCTCGAGCACACCGAGCGGCTCATGAAAACGCTGAAGGGCCCGAAGCGCTGGGTCGTCTATCAGGACTCGCGCCACTCGGTGGGCGGCGTGCCTTCGGCGAACCTCGGGCCGAACCCCGCCGTCCACGTGGCCGACTGGATGCTCGCGAGCCTCAACGGCAAGACCAGCCCGAGCGAAAAGTGGTTCGTGACCGCGGCCGGCCAGATCGTGAAGACACCGCTGTAACCGCCGCGAGACTGCTGCACCAACGAAAGGAAACCCCATGCGTAACGGTCTTGCTCTCCTCGCGCTCGCGTGTTTCGCCGGTAGCCTCTTCGCCGCCAGTGTCTTCGCTCAAATCCCGCCAGGAGCGGTGACGAGCAATGTCCGCGTCGTCGGTTACAGCGAAGTGGACGGCCGGCCGCCGTTCAAACTTTCCATCCAGCAGCGGAACGGCCGCTGGTATCTCTACGCGGGTCACCTCTGGCATCGCGGCTGGACAGTCCTCGATGTGACCGATCCCTCGAGCCCTCGCGTCGCGAACTTCGTTCCCGGCCCGTCGAACACCTGGACGATCCAGATGGAGATCGGCGACGACAAGATGATCACGGCGCTGGAGAAAATCGGGCAGGGGTGGGGTGGAGAAGCGTCGCAACCCAACGACGAGGGCGTGGTGATCTGGAGTCTTGCCGATCCGGTGCGGCCGCAGCGTTTGGGTCAGTACAAGACCGGCGGCACCGGCACCCACCGCAACTTCTATTCGGGCGGGCGCCACATGCATCTTGCAGCGGGAATGCCGGGCTACAGCGGCAACATCTATGTGATCGTGGACATCGGCAACCCGGCGAAGCCCGTCGAGGCCGGACGGTGGTGGGTGCCGGGACAGCACGTGGCGGGCGGCGAGAAGCCGAAACGCGACGTCTCGCTGCACGGGCCGCCGCACGTCGAAGGCTCGCTCGCTTACCTCTCCTACGGGGAAGCGGGGCTCGTCATCCTCGATATCGCCGATGTCGCTCATCCCAAGCTCGTCGGTCAGCTCGCCTTCACCCCGCCGTTTCTCGGCTTCATCGGCGTGCACAGCGTGCTGCCGCTGCCGGCGCGGAGGATCGCCGTCGTCAACTCCGAGGCCATTCGAGAGGATTGCAAGGAGCCGCTGAATCACGCTTCCCTCGTCGACATCGCCGATCCGGCGAAGCCGACTCTCCTTTCCCTCTTTCCGCTCCCGGTGCCGCCTGCGGGCGCCTCTTACAGGAATTTCTGCGAGAAGGGTGGACGATTCGGCCCGCACAACCAGAACCAGCTCCAGCACAACCCGTTCGTCGAGCATTCAGACCGGCTCGTGTACCTCACCTACTTCAACGCGGGTCTGCGGATCGTGGACATCTCGGACGCGCGAGCGCCGCGCGAAGCCGGCTATTTCCTTCCGCCCGATCCGACGCGGCGCTACGGACCGCTGCCGACGAAACTCGTCGCACAAAGCGAGGACGTGCTGGTCGACTCGCGCGGCTACATTTACCTCACCGAGAAGAA
>DATHJM010000293.1:0-5037 GCA_035489775.1 Burkholderiales bacterium | reverse complement strand
CGACGTCGCCGCCGATCTTTGCCGCAGCAGCGACGGTATTGAGCGTCGCCGATTTGACCGATTGGTTGTCGTGCTCGGCGACGACGAGGACGCTCATGCGATCACCTTCGCCTCGTTTCGCAGCTTCGCGACCAGCGTCCTCGCGTCGGGCACCTTGGCCCCCGCCTTGCGCTTGGGCGGCTCTTCGACCTTCAACGTCCTGAGCCGCGGGGCGACGTCCACGCCCAGGACGTCGGGCTTCAGCACTTCCAGGGGCTTCTTCTTCGCCTTCATGATATTGGGGAGCGTGACGTAGCGCGGCTCGTTCAGTCGCAGGTCGGTGGTCACGACCGCCGGCATCCTGACCGAGATCGTCTCCAGCCCTCCGTCCACCTCGCGCGTCACCTCTGCCCTGCCGTCCGATATCCTTACTTTCGAAGCGAAGGTCGCCTGCGACCAGCCGAGCAGCGCCGCGAGCATCTGGCCCGTCTGGTTGCAGTCGTCGTCGATAGCCTGCTTGCCGAGAATGACGAGCTGCGGACCTTCTTTCTGTACGATCGCGCGCAGGAGCTTCGCCACCGCGAGCGGCTGCAGCTCGACTTCGGTCTCGACGAGGATCGCCCGGTCGGCGCCCAGCGCGAGAGCCGTGCGCAATGTTTCCTGGCTGGCCTGCACGCCGCACGATACCACGATGATCTCGGTCGCGGTCCCGGCTTCCTTCAGGCGCATCGCTTCCTCGACCGCGATCTCGTCGAAGGGATTCATCGACATCTTGACGTTGGCCGTTTCTACGCCCGAGCCGTCGGCCTTGACGCGCACCTTGACGTTGAAATCGACGACGCGCTTGACCGCAACCAGGACTTTCATTCACCGCCTCTTGCGAAAATTACACGCGGATTATAAGCCAATGCGCACACCGCCCCGGCTCTCCGTGCTGCCGATATAATCCGCGAGTCCCGGTCCCTCCGGCCATGCCGCGCCCGCTCTCTCACATACGCGTCCTCGATCTCTCGCGCGTTCTAGCCGGGCCCTGGGCATCGCAGAATCTTGCCGACCTCGGTGCGGAGGTGATCAAAATAGAGCGGCCGGGCTCGGGCGACGACACGCGCAGCTGGGGTCCGCCCTTTCTCAAGGACAAGGACGGCAAGGACACCCGCGAGGCCGCTTATTTTCTGTCTGTCAACCGCGGAAAGAAATCGGTGACGCTCGACATTTCGAAATCCGAGGGCCAGCGCATCGCGCGCGAGCTCGCGGCGAAGTCGGATGTGCTCATCGAGAACTACAAGGTCGGCGGGCTCGCGAAATACGGGCTTGCCTACGAGAATCTGAGAAAAACCAATCCGCGCATCATTTATTGCTCGATCACCGGGTTCGGCCAGTCCGGCCCGAGCGCGCATCGACCGGGCTACGATTTCATTTTCCAGGGCATGGGCGGACTGATGAGCATTACCGGCGAGCGCGACGGCGAGCCCGGCGGCGGTCCGCAGAAAGTCGGCATCGCCGTCACCGACGTCCTCGCGGGAATGTACGCGAGCCTCGCCATCACCGCGGCCATCGCGCATCGCGAGCGCACCGGCGCCGGACAATACATCGATCTCGCTCTGCTCGACTCGATCGTCGCATTCGGCGCGAACCAGATCCTGAATTACTTCACCTCGGGAAAAATCCCGGGACGCTACGGCAATGCGCACGCGAACGTGGTGCCGTACGAGGTGTTCGCCACCGCCGACGGCCACCTTGTCCTAGCCGTGGGCAACGACAGCCAGTTTGCGAGCTTCTGCAAAGTCGCCGGCCGGCCCGAACTCGCCGCCGATCCGCGCTACGCCGCCATGCCGGGCCGCATCACGAATCGCGTCACGCTGATCCCCCTGTTGCGGGAAATACTCCGTGCGCGACCGAGCGCGCGATGGCTCACCGAGCTCGAAGCGGGCAACGTGCCCTGCGGGCCGATCAACAACTACAAGGAAGTGTTCGAGGATCCCCAGGTGCGGCACCGCGGACTGAAAATCGAAATCCCGCACTCGTCGGGAGTGCCCTGCCCGACGGTCGCGAGCCCGATGCGGTTTTCAGAAACACCGGTCGAATACACGCTGCCGCCGCCGAGCCTCGGCGAGCATACGCGCGAGGTGCTGGGCTCTCTCCTGGGACTCGGCCACGACGAGCTCGACCGGCTCGCGGCGCAGAAAATCATCTAGAGTCGGCACTTCTATGTGAGGGAGGCAAAAAAAAGGTACCCCGAAGGGTACCTTTTTGCGTTGCTTGAAGCTAGGCTACATCATCCGCGGCAGGAGCCCGGCAGAAACCTCGGGTTGAGGTTGGTGCCGTCAGCCACTGCACCGCAGCGCCAGGCGAAGACGGTCAATCCGCCTACGTCGCCCTTCTGCAGCTTGGTGGTCGCGTCCTTCATCGGGACGAGCGTGACCACCTTGTCGTTGATGTTAGCGCCGGCAGCAAAGCCTTGGATCGTAACGGTAACCAAACCGTTTTGGTCCGTAGCGATTTCCTTCACGTACTTCGACGCTCCGCCCGGCGTTGAGACTTCACAACCCCAACCGCCCGCGGTGATGGAAGCGCTGTTTCCGCTTTGGAAGATTTCGGTAATCGACGTGCGGCACGCGCTCGCGGCCAGGATCACCTCGGATATCTTGGCCCGGTTGCTGTAGTCCTGGTACGCAGGCAGCGCGACAGCGGCCAGAATACCGATGATTGCAACCACGATCATCAACTCGATCAAGGTAAAGCCCTTCTGAATCGCCTTCATAGGAATCTCCTAATTGCGACGCCTTGTGCGCCGTTGCATCTACTTGATGCAAGGAACATGCCGTTCGGCGTTGTCAGTTAGTCTGCTGTTTCCAAACCTTCGATTTCTTTCCTTTCATTTAACTGACAGTCGCCTACTGTCAGACTGTGCCGAACATCAGCTAAAACATTTGCGCCAAAATGTATTTGGCGTGAATATACGCGGATAAATTTCTCTGATCGAACGAAACAAGTTGGGAGCCTACCTACGCTATCGGTCGAGCGAAACCATCCTTGAATTGTCGAGACCAATTCCTTCGAATGATCATCAAGCGCTCGAGATCCAGTTCCGGTGTCAGCGTGAGCGCGGGGCGTATTGGCTCGAATCACGAGAAGTACGCGCTGGGTGTACTCATTCATTTCCGTCAAATTGTTAGCGCGGCAAGACGTCACTTTCAGCGTGTACAGAATGAATCCGGTATCACAGACGCTCAACTTTGGGCGCTCTGGCAGATCGACACCAAGCAAGGACTGAGTGTAGGCGCATTGGCACGCCACATGTCAATTCATCAATCCACCGCCAGTAATTTGGTGCATCACCTTGAAGCAAAGGGATTGGTCTATCGAACAAGAACTGGTTTGGATCAGCGCGTCGTTCGGATGTTTTCAACTTCGGCGGGAGAAGCTATTCTCAGGAAAGCCCCGGGGCCAATGCACGGCGTTCTTCCTGATGCGGTTTATCAACTTCCCGATACGGAGTTACGTCGACTATGCGAAGCCCTGGAACTCTTATCACGTCGAATTATATCGCTCGACATGCAGGCGCATACCCGTCGATAGAAGGCGTTGAGCGCCGGGTCCCCGTTTACGCCGGAACGACAACGGGAGAGCAGGAGAAGCCCAATTCCCAGAGCGGTAGCGATTGGCGTCGTAGCCGAGCGAACGAAGTTAAGCCACAAGCCCCCGTTGCTGGCTTCACGCGGAGCGAGCCAGCGCGCGCGCCGCGGCAGTGACCGCTTTTGCCATCGCTCCGGCGACCTGCGTGAGTGGAGTATCGGTGCGCGTAAACATGCCGACCATGAACGATGGAAGCGATTCGGCTACCGGGATTTGCTGGAGAAAATCGCCGAGGATCGACTCGGCCAGCAGCTGGCGCGACAGGAAACCCAACATGTCGGTTTTCGCGAGCAGCCCGATCGCAGTGTTGTAGGACTCGCACTGGATCACCTGCTTGGGGACGGACAATCCAGCCGGCAAGAACGCGCGGTCGAACGGCCCGTCGGGGGCATCCAGCGGGAGGAGCGAAATCCAGCTCGCTTCGGCAAGCTCTGCTAGCGAGAGCGCTTTTTCCAGCGGATGACCCTTGCGGGCCACGACCACGAAGTCGTTGCGGAACATCGGACGAAACGCCAACGCGGAGTCGGGCTTGACAGCCGCCTGTCGGCAGATCGCGAAGTCTAGTGTTTCGTCACGCACGAGCGGAATCAGCAGATTGGGAAGGCCTTCGGCGATGCGAACCCGGGCTTGCGGGAACTGTTGCCGGAAGCGGGTGATGGCCTCGGGCACGACTATGGCCGAGGTCGGCGAGACACCGAACGCCACAGAGCCCAGCCTTTGACCCAGTTGGTCCACCTCTTCCTCGGCCTTGCGCAACTCGGCTTGCGCGGCCCGCGCCCGGGCAAGGAACGCGCGTCCTGGCTGGGTGGGCACCACCCCCGTCGGGGTCCTCTGCAGCAGCCGCGCGTGCAGCTCCGCTTCCAGGCCGCGTACGCTTCGTGTGATCGCAGGTTGCGCCACGCCCAGTTTCCGCGCCGCAGCGCGAATGCCGCCGGACTCCACGACTGCCAAAAAATCACGGATTTGACTCAGCCGCATGGGGATAACCGTTGTGTATCGCGCAGATGACTTTGCCATCTTACGCGTGAGGGACGCGCCGTGCTTATATCTTCGTTGGCCGAGCGCCAATTCCTGCCGCTCGCGTATCCGAATGCGGCGGCGCGAATCAAGTCATAAGCATATAACCCTTGCGCTTGGATCTCATATTGCTGGATTAGGAGGTAAGCAAACATGAAAAGCAAGCTCGTGGTACCGCTGTCGTTGGCGGGATCGGTTGCTGTTCTGTTCCTTTTCCAAGTCGATTTTGTCTCCTCTCAGGTCTCTCCGCAGTTTGGCGTCAGAGCCAGCGATCCCGGGGTGCGCGGCGGTGCCGCGGGCGCCGGCGGTCAACTCGCAGGGTTGAGCGCTACCCAGGCTGCATTTTTCACCGCAGGCGCTGTAGATTTCGCCGAAGAGGAAAATGTGGGCGACGGCCTCGGGCCG
>DATHJM010000292.1:0-16614 GCA_035489775.1 Burkholderiales bacterium | reverse complement strand
AGGTCACGAATTCCCCCACCCCACGACACTTAAGCCGTGACTGGGCGCGCGATCACATCCTTAGTGACGCTGTGGCCGGCCGTTTCGTCTCGCACGAGCTGAAAATACGAGGCGCGGGCCGACACGCTGAGTCGCGCCCGTCGGGTAATCTAATCAGGAGATACCAGGAATTGCTGTCAGGTAAATCCGACAAGTGATGTCCGGGTATACCTGACAGTATGTAAGACAGTTAGTTACTTAGCGAAACTCAGCCCCCGCCGCGGACGGACCTTAAGTGCCTGAAGAATCAGGCAGGAACAGGTTCGGGACCCGAGGGAGCCCGGGAGACAACTACTAGAAACCGGCGACAGTCAATATGAGGAAAGCCACGACGGACGCCGCCGCGATCACGACCCCGCGACAATCACCAGCTCGTTCCTCACTGACTTCACCCCCGGAACGTTCGACACGACCCGCGCGGCCTTTTCCCGGAGCGCCCGGTTGTCCGCGGTTCCGTAGAGCGTCACCGCGCCGTCGGAGGCCGTGGCGTCGATCGCCAGGAACTTGAGAGCCGGGTCGGCGCCCAGCGCTGACTTGACCTTGCTCGCCAGCGCCTTGTTTTCGTCGACGGGTGGTTTGGGCGCCTCGATGGATTTCGGGATTTCGATGGCTTTCGCCACCTCGATCTTTCCTTCGGCGGGACTGGGCTGAGCTACCGCGCCGGCCACGGGATTGGTTTTGTCTTCGCTTTTCCACAGCGACTGGATCTGATCGCATGCGGCGAGGCTGAGTACCAGTGCGCCCGCGGTTACGGCGGAAAAGGCGCCGTGTCCCTTTCTGTTCCATTTCATGATTCGTTCCTCCTTGATGAGATACCACATCAGACACGGGACGATTCCGATAAGTTTCCCGGAACGAATTGAATTTCGCAAGCTCCCATATGTACTGTCGCCGCCGCCCGACAGTCGCTGTCTGAGCTACACTTGCAACCGCCCAAGGTCTGTCAAAAGAAAACCCGCGATCCCGCAATGCCCGGTCCGCTGAATCTTGACGCGAGACTCGCCGCGATCCACGCGGCGGAGTATCCGCGCTTTTCCGACGCGGAGATGGCGCGGCGCCGCTCGGCGCTGGCTCGCGTCATGGAGAAAGCGGAAGTCGACCATCTGCTCATGTGCGGCGAGCAGCGCGCCGGCACCGGCGTCGCCTGGCTCACGTCGTGGCCCGCCACGGTCGAGGCCTATGCGATCGTCGCGCCCGGCGAACCGCAGGTCATGTACGTCGAGTGGTACAACCACTGGCCGCTCGCGCGAAAACTCGCGCGCGACACCGAGGTGCGCTGGGGCGAGCACCGCGGCATCGACAAGGCGATCGCCGATCTCAAATCGCGCGGGGCGAAGCGCATCGGGTTCATGGGCGCCCTCGGCCTTGGGAAATGCAGGAAGCTCGAGGCGGTGTTCGGGCCTCTCGTCGATCTCAACCGCGAGTACGTGCGCCTGCGGCTGGTGAAGTCGCCGGAGGAGATCGACTGGATGCGGATCGCGGCGGCGCTCACCGATCTGGCCATCGAGGGATTGCGGCGCGAAGCCAGGCCCGGCATGACCGAGCGGGAGCTCGGCGCCATCTGCGAAGCGGCCTATCACCCGCACGGCGGAGTGACCTACATCCACTATTTTCTCGTCACGCCGATGGCCAGCCCGGAGTACTGCGTGCCGCGTCAATTCGCTTCAAACCGCAGGGTGCGGCCGGGCGACGCGATCGCCACAGAGATCACCGCGCAGTTCTTCGAGCATCCAGGCCAGATCCTGCGCACTTTCACCGTGGCGGCAGAACCGACGCCGCTGTTCCGAAAACTCTACGAGACGGCGGAGGCTGCGTTCGATGCGGTCACGGGGGTCATCCGTCATGGGACGACGATGCAGAAGATAATCGATGCGGCAGGTCTCATCGAGGACGCCGGGTTTACCGTCTACGACGACCTGATGCACGGTTTCGGCGGCGGCTATTTTCCTCCCGTGCTCGGATCCAAGAGCCGCCCTGCCGGACCGCTTCCCGAGTTGACGCTGGAGGCCGGGATGACCTGCGTGGTCCAGCCGAACGTGATTACACCGGACCAGAAGGCCGGCGTGCAGGTCGGCGAGCTCGTGCTCGTCACCCAAACGGGCTTCGAGCGCCTGCACCGCGCCGAGCGCGGTCTTTTCCGGATCGGCTGACCGAGGTAAATCAGGGAACCTTGATCGCCTTCCCGTAGCAGGTGAAGGACTCCGAGCCGAAGGAGAAGAGGCCTTTGTCGCCGTAGCAGTCGACGTTGATCAATCCGTTCGCGCCCAGCGCCGCCGCCTTGTCCTGCAAGCCCTCGATGCCGTCCTTCGGCGAGGAATAAGTCGGCACCCAGAACCGGGGGCGCCAGGTTTCGACCCAAAGACGCGCGACCGTCTCGTATTCGCCCTGCTTTAGCTGCGCCGGCGTGTAGACCTTCACGTCCTCGGCCTTGAGAGTTGAGCAGCCGGCGAGAACCGCCGCCGAGATCGCCGCGCTCATCGCCGCAATTCGTTTTTCCATGGGTGTCCGGACCTTGTTCGAGCGACTGATGATTATAGCTCCCGGGTCACGCAGGCCGCAGCCCCTTCTGCGTCAGGACGTAGGTGCGGTCCGCCGTGCGCGCAGCGGCCGAGGAATGCGTAACCAGGATGCCGGCTGCGCCTTCATCCTTCACGCTTTCGCGCAGCAGCGCGAGAACCTCCCCGGCGCTTTCCGGGTCGAGATTGCCGGTCGGTTCGTCGGCGAACACCAGGCGCGGCTTGTGCACCAGGGCGCGCGCGATCGCGACGCGCTGCATCTCGCCGCCCGAGAGCTCGTACGGCATGCTTTCGCCGCGCTCGCCCAGTTTCACCGAACCGAGCAGCGCGCGGACCCGCGTGCGCATGCGCTTTTTTCCGACGCCGTTCAGCGCGAGCGGGAGCGCGACGTTCTGCTCGACACTCAGGTAGGGCAGGATGTGAAACGCCTGAAACACGAAACCCATGTGCTTGCGGCGAATCAGGGTGAGCGCATCGTCGCCGAGGACGCACAGGTCCGCGCCGTCGAGGAGCACCTGCCCGGAATCGGGCCGATCGAGCCCGGCGATGAGGTTGAGCAGCGTGGATTTTCCGATTCCCGATTCGCCCATCACCGCGACGTAGTCGCCCGCGGCGAGCTCGAAGCTGATGTCCCGCAGGACGGTCTTCGCGCGGGGGCCGGAAAAGGACTTGCAGAGCTTCCTGATCGACAACACCCGGGCGAGGTTACTTGCGCACGGGCTTGCAGGCAAGCACGGCCGTCACACGCCCAGGTGGCGCCGGCGCAGCCCGGGTTGCCCGCGCAGCTCGGCGCTGGACCCGTCGTATACAGCACGGCCCTTGACCAGAATCACGATCCGGTCGGCGATCGCGGAAACCGCGCTGAAATTCTTGTCCACTATGATCGTGGCGATCCCGGCTTCCTTGATCGCCCTGATGATTCGCCAGATTTCGCGTGCGACCAGCGGCGCGAGGCCTTCGGTCGCTTCATCGAGGATGAGCAGCTCCGGATGGGTCATCAGCGCGCGGCCGATGGTGAGCATCTGCTGCTCGCCGCCCGATAGCTGGCCGCCGCCGAGGGCCAGCCGCTCCGCCAGCCGCGGAAAGGTTTCGAGGACGCGCTCCAAGGTCCAGTCGCGCGCGCCGTGCGCGCCCGGACGGGCCGCCATCACCAGATTTTCGCGCACCGACAGATTGGGGAATATGCCCCGCCCCTCGGGCACGTACGCGATTCCCGCGCGCGCTATCTGGTGGGGCGCAGCGTGCGTCATGTCGCTGCCCTTCACGCTGATCGCACCCTGCACTTTGCCGACCGGCGGCCGCACCAGCCCGAGCATGCTTTTCAGGAGCGTCGTCTTGCCCATGCCGTTTCTGCCCATCAGGCCCACGGTTTCGCCGCGCCCGATCGCGAAGTCGACTCCGTGCAGGACGTGGCTCACTCCGTAGTGGGCGTGGATCCCGCTTGCTTGCACGAAGGTTTCCTTCATTCGGCATCCTCCGATCCCAGGTACGCTTCCTGAACCGCGCGGCTGGAACGGATGTGCCCGGGAGTCCCCGACTCGAGCACCATTCCGTTCACCATCACCGTGAGCACGTCCGCCACGGCAAACACCGCGTCCATGTCGTGCTCGACGAGCAATATGGCGTGTTCCGCGGCGAGTCCTTTCAGCAGCGTGACGATGCGCGCCGACTCCTCCGCGCCCATTCCGGCGAGCGGCTCGTCGAGCAGCAGCAGCCGGGGCCGGGTCGCCAGCGCCATGGCGATCTCGACCTGGCGCTGCTCACCGTGCGAAAGTTCTGCGACCGGCGTGGAGCCTCTAGTCTCGAGCCCGACGGCGGCGAGCGCGCGCCCGGCGGCGGCGTTCACCTCCCGGTCGGCGAGCGCAGGCCGGAAAAACCGCATCGAGCTTGCGAGGCGGGACTGCGCCGCAAGCCGGCAGTTCTCGAACGCGGTGAAGGGAAGAAAGACGTTCGTCTTCTGGTAGCTGCGCCCAACGCCGAGCTTCGAGATGCGGTACGGGGCAAGGCCCGTGATGTCCTCGTCGCCGAGAACGACCTTGCCCGCGCTCGGTTCAAGGTCGCCCGAGAGCAGGTTGACAAGGGTGGTCTTGCCGGCGCCGTTCGGGCCGATCACGGCGTGCACTTCGCCCATCCGGCACTCGAGCGAGACATCCTTCACCGCGACGAGGCCCCCGAAGTGGCGCGTGAGTCCTTGCGTGCGCAGCACGGTCTCAGTCATGCGACTCGTCCCTCCGGCCGCGCACCCGGTCGAGGAAGCCGATCAGCCCGTTCGGCAGCAGCAGCGCCGCGAGTACGATGAAACCGCCCATCAAGAGCTGCCAGTGCTTGCCCAAATCCACACCGCCCGCGGAGGGCAGGCTCTGCAGGCCGAGCTCGAGCAGCATCCAGATCGCTGCGCCGATGGCCGGACCGGCGAGCGTTCCCATGCCGCCGAGGATCACCATCATCATCACCGCCGCGGAGAGGTGCCAGCCGAGCATTTCCGGATTGACCACCCCGAACTGCACGGCCGAGAGATAACCGGCGACACCCGCAATCGCCCCCGAGATGACGAAGCAGGCGAGTTTGTAGCGGAAGGTCGGATAGCCGAGGGAGAGCATGCGATGCTCGTTCACGCGTATTCCGGCCAGCACCCGGCCAAAGGGCGAGCGCAGAATCACCCGCAGCAGCACGTACGTCAGCGCGAGCAAAACCAGGGCGAGATAGTAAACGTGCATGAAGTCGTCGAGCCTGAACGGCTGCCAGGCGCCGATTCTCGCGACCGGACGCACATCGATGTAAATGCCGTCGCTGCCGCCCGCGATCTTGGTGTCGAAGAAAAGGAAAAACAGCATTTGCGCGAACGCGAGCGTCACCATGATGAAATAGATGCCGCGGGTACGCACGACAAAAAAACCGATGACGATCGCGAGCAACGCGCTCGCTGCGACCGCGAGCGGAAACGAGGTCCAGAAATTCGCCGCCCGATACTGCGGCGTGAGAAGCGCGAGCGCGTAGCCCGCCGCGCCGTAGAACGCAGCATGGCCGAAGGAGACGAGCCCGGTGTAGCCGAGCAGCAGGTCGAGGCTCATCGCGAGGATCGCCATGATCATGATCTTCGTGCAGATCTGCACGGTGAATTTCTCGCCTACGAACGGGAGCAGCGCGAGCGCGACGAGCGCGCCGAGGAGCGCCGCCGTTGCGATCCGGTTCGCGTTCACAGCCGCCGGCCGTAGATGCCTTCCGGCCGCCAAAGAAGTATCACCGCCATGAGCAGATACACGGTCATGCTCGAAAGCTCGGGCAGGAGCTTCAATCCGCCGATCTCCAGATGCAGGACCTTTCCGAAGGTGTCCACCAGCCCGATGAGAAGCGATGCCACCATCGCGCCCTTTACCGACCCCATCCCGCCGATCACGATGACCACGAAACAGACGATCAGCACCTGGTTGCCCATTCCGGGAAATACCGCCGAGACGGGCGAGGCGATCATTCCCGCCAGTCCCGCGAGCGTGATCCCCGCGGCGAACACCACGCGGTATACAAGTTCGATGTTCAGGCCGAGCGACTGCACCATTTCGCGGTTGGCCGAGCCCGCACGGATCATCATGCCCAGGCGCGTTTTCTGGATCACCCAGTACATGAGCCCCGCAACCAGGAGGCAGACGGCTGAGATCCACAGCCGGTAGACAGGATAGGAGAGCGTTTCGGTGAGCGGGATGGACGCCGAAAGAATTGCGGGGATGGGAACACCGTGCACGTCGTCGCCCCACAGGATGCTTCGCGTCTCCTCGAACACGAGAATGAGGCCGTAGGTAAGCAGCACCTGGGAAAGATGGTCGCGCCTGTAGAGCCGCTTGATGAGCAGCGCCTCGAGCACGAGGCCGATCGCCATCGTCAGCGCGATCGCCGCGGGAAGCGCGAGCCAGAAGCTGCCGAGCCCTCCGGCGAGCCACCAGGCGAAATAGGCCCCTATCATGTAGAAGCTGCCGTGCGCGACATTGATCACTCCCATGATGCCGAACACCAGCGTGAGGCCGCTCGAGACGAGGAACAGCAGCAGGCCGTACTGCACGCCGTTCAAGAGCTGGATGAGGAAGGTGTTGAACTCCATTTCAACGGTCCAGGGCCGGGAGCAGTGAGTCGTGAGAACGTGCGTGCCAATTAGACGCAAGTCGCGACGGAAAAACAAGAAGGCCGGCTTTCGCCGGCCTTCACTCCCGCCTTCTCTCCCGGCTGCAGGCGACCTGCTACGCGCCCATCTTGCACGCACCCATCGAGGCCGGATCGTCGTCCAGCCCCCGTACCGCGACGCCCGAATACCTGTTGTCCACGCCCACCACCTTGCGCAGGTAAATATCCTGGACCGGGTTGTGCGCCTTGGAAAGCCGCCACTTGCCGCGCGGGCTGTCGACCGTCACCTTCTCCATGGCCGAGACCAGGTCTTTCTTTCTCGACACATCGCCCCCTACGGCTTTCAGGCCGGCGGCGAGCAGCAGCCCGGTGTCGTAACCCTGAACCGCGTACACGTCCGGCTGCAGCTTGAATGTCTTCGCATAGGCCAGCCGGAATTCGTTGTCGCGCCTGGTGTTCAGGGCGTCGGCGTAGTGAAGCGCCGTCTCCACGCCCTGCGCGGCGTTGCCTACCGCTTCGAGGACGCCATCGGTCAGAAAACCCGGACCAACCAGTGGAATCTTGTCCTTCAATCCCGCCTGCGCGTAGTCCCTGAGGAACTTCGCGGCGCCTCCGCCGGCGAAGAACGCGTAGACCGCATCGGGCTTCTGCGCGGCGATCTCGGTCAGCAATGACTGGAACTCGACGTTCGGGAACGGCACCCAGAGCTCCTTCGCGATATTGCCCCCGCCTTTCAGGTAGCCGTCCTTGAATCCTTTCACGAACTCCTCGCCTGCCGCATAGCGCCAAGTGATGGTCACGACGTTTTTCACGTTCTTGCGCTGGGACATCACCACGCCCATGGCGTAGCCGTTCTGCCAGTTTGAAAACGAAGTGCGAATGATGTTCGGTGCGCACAGCGGTCCGGTCGCCACGCCGACCCCGGCGTTGGGAATGAGGTGCAAGGTTCCCGATTCGCGCGTCACGCGGATCATCGCCGCCGCGACGCCCGAGTGCACCGTGCCGATCACCACGTCCACTTTGTCGCGCGTCACGAGCCGATTGACGTTATCGGTCGCCTTGGACGGCTCCGATTCGTCGTCCACCTTGAAGAACTCGATCTCGCGACCGCCGAACTTGCCGCCTGCCTCCTGCAGGGCAAGGCGAAAGCCGTTCTCGATCGCCACGCCGAGCGGAGCGAACGTGCCCGTATAAGGAAGCATCAACCCCACCTTGATCTTCGCACCCTGCGCAAGCGCAAGCCCGGGAATAGCGGCTAGTGCAGCTCCCGCAACAGCTCCTTTGAGGACTTTACGGCGGTCCAATAATCTGACTCTCATCTCTCTTGCTCCTCCACGAATGAATCCGCGCGTTGAACGGCGCGTAAGCGTCCGTTCGAACGCGCGGAGTTAAAGCGGCGCTCGGTGCCCGCTTCAACACTTATTCTACGAGAACCGGCCCTTGGTACGCCAATGCGCCTTCGATCGCGAGTCCCGCAGACAGGACACGCTCGTCATCGCCGGAAAACCCGACCACCATCAGCCCGACCGGCGCCTCCCTCGGCCGGTGGATCGGAAGCGTGAGCGCACAGCCGTCGAGGAAATTGATCAGGTTGGTGTTGCGCAACATGTTGCCGTTCGCGAGGCGGAAACTGTCGGGGTTGCGCTCCAGGGCTTCCATCGGGGGCGCTATGCGCGGCACCGTGGGCATCACCATGACGTCGATATCGTAGTTCGCCCGGACGAAGCGCCGCATGAGGCGGGCGCGGGTCGCCAGCAACTCGATGTAATCGGCCGCCAGGACGAACCCGCCGCGCAGGATCCGCTCCAGCACGCGCGGGTCGATTTCCTGCTCGCGCTCGATCCATTTGCGGTGCACGACGTAGGCTTCGGGCGGGGAAATGCCCCCGCCGGCATTCGCCTTCGCCGCCTCGTCGAACTCCGGTACCGCGAGCTCCACGATCTTTGCGCCGCGGTGCGACAGGCGCTGGATCGCCGAGTTAAACGCCTCCATGACTTCTACGTCGAGGTCTTCGAGCATGGTGTTCTTCGGCACGCCCACGCGCAGCCCGGCGATCGCCGCGGGGTTGAGCGCCTGCGGCAGCTCGCCCGCCAGGACCTGGAAGACGGTCGCGCAGCAAGCGACCGTGGGCGCGAGCGGCCCGACCGAATCCAGGGTCGACGAAAGTGGAAACGCTCCCCCGAGAGGGACGCGCGCCCGGGTCGGCTTGAACCCCGCGATGCCGCACAGCGCGGCCGGAATCCGAACCGAGCCGCCGGTGTCGGTCCCGAGCGCGAATGCCGCCATGCCGTCGGCGACCGATACGGCGGCGCCCGAGGACGATCCACCGGGAATCCTTCGCCTGCCGCGGTCGTAGGGATTGGCAGGCGTGCCGTAATGCGGGTTGATGCCGACCCCGGAAAAAGCGAACTCGGTCATATTGCTGCGGCCGATGACCACCGCGCCGCCTGCGCGCAGCCGCGCGACCGCGACTGCGTCCGCGGTCGCCGGGGCGGCGTCGCGCAGGATTTTCGAGCCGGCGGTGGTGACGTCGCCCGCAATGTCGAAAAGATCCTTGATCGAGACGGGCAGGCCCGCCAGCGGAGACGGCACGACGCCTTCCTTTCGCAGCCGGTCGGAGGCATCCGCGGCGAGCAGCGCGCCCTGAGCGTGCACCTTGGTAAAAACGCGCCCGCCCTCGCCCGCCGCGTCCGCAATGCGCGCGAGCGCCGCCTCGACGAGTTTACGGCTCGTGGTCTTGCCCGCGGCAAGCTCCTGTGCGAGCGCCGCGATCGGGCGGAGGATAGCTTCGGCCATGGGGCTTCGCTTTGCCGGCTAGCGCTTCACGGCTTCGTCGTAATAGTGCATCTCGAGCAGAAGGCACCCCTTTTCAGATCTGAACGGCCCGTGGAGCGTGCCCGGCGGGCGGCAGGCGTAGGTATTCGGACCGAAGCGGGTGCCGCCCTTCCCATTCCGGTCGCTCCCGACGATCAGATCTCCGGAGACGAGATACACCTCTTCCCAGTAGTCGTGCACGAAGGGCTCGGTGGTGTGCACGCCGGGCTCGAACCGCAGATGTCGCGTGCGGAAGCCGCGCTTGTTCTTCTCGTCGAGAAATCCAGCAAGCACCTGCTGCCGGATACCGTCCGGATAACCGGGCAGTTCTTCCCAGCCGCGGTCGAGGTCGACCTTGTAGAACTCCTTATGCTCTTTCTGGATTGCCATGTCGTCTCCTGCTAATCCGCGATCTCGAGGCTGCGGGTTGCGTACCCGTGCCTGAGGCTGCGATTGTTCAGCGGGTCGTGCAGCTCGATCTCGAAGCGCTCGCCTCCGCCGATCTCGCCCCGCGCCGTAAGAGTACCGCAGAACATCGCGGTCCCCGGCGAGAGACTCG
Organism: Burkholderiales bacterium; assembly: GCA_035489775.1. GTDB lineage: Bacteria > Pseudomonadota > Gammaproteobacteria > Burkholderiales > SG8-39 > VBDM01. Next base: position 6,573 of record DATHJM010000292.1, on the reverse strand, counting down.
CGCCCGAGTCGGCGAGGCGCGCGAGCAGATCGCGCGGCGCGAGCATCCCGCTTACCGCGCCTTCCTGGTAGAGCCGGCGCCTGCCCTGGCGCGTCACGTGCGAGCGCAGCACGAGGCGGTCCCAATGCTTTTCGACCTCCGTGAATCGCCAAAGCTCGCGCCCGATCGGCTTGGGGCACATCTGCTTCGATACGGTGACGCCGTAGGCCTCGACTTTCCGATCGGTATGGTCAGAGCCGACACCCACGTACATCGTATCGGGCGCCGCAACAAGCACAAACTCCACTTCACCGCTCGAGTCTTCGCCGACGACGTCCACCTCGGGCGCCGCGGTGAGCAAATTCGCGCCGAGCCTGTAAAAGCACGGTATCGCGCGCGGGCGCTTCACGCCGATGGCTGCAAGCTCGGCGATATGGTGCTCGACGGCCGCCTTGTCGCGGCCGGTCCAGCCGGCAATCACGAGGTTCGCGATATCGATGCGGCGCGGCGCGCCTTCAACCAGAAATTCCATGCGGTGTCGCGCTCCCCTTCACGACCTGTTATTTTACAGGGGCTCGAGGCCGGTGGGACCCATCCCACTGCAAGTTTCCTTTGCAATCCGTCGTTCGTCGGAGTATTTTTCACCCGACAGACTCCACGAGGATCCGTCATGTCAAAGTTCGTGATTTCCCCTCACTTCAGACTGCAGGAATGGGTGGCCGAGGAAAAGGGCTACTTCAAGGCGGAAGGCCTCGACTACGAATTTCGCGACAACTACGGTCCGGGCGACGCGGCGAAAAAGCACGCCACGCCGAACAAGATCGGCGCCTACCAGAGCATCGAGCAGGGCCGCGCCTGTGACGTGAGCGGCGCCTGCCACTGGACCGTGAACATCGCCGCCTCGACCGGCCACGGCAAGCTCTACGCCGACGCGTACTCTGTCGCGCCCTGCGGCGTGTTCGTGCCGGCCGATTCCGGCATCAAGCATCCTTCGGATTTGAAGGGCGTGCCGATCTCGGTCGGCTACCAATCGGGCAGCCACTACTCCACCATCCAGGGGCTCGAGCAATACATGCCCCTCGACGACATCAAGCTCTCTTTTGCCGACGGCCTGCTCTTCAGCCGCCTGGAGAAACTGATCGACCGGAAGGTCCCGGCGGCCTCGCTATTCAGCGGCCCATATTACTTCCTCGAGCAGCTCGGCTTCCGCAAGGTGATCGACACCACGTTCATGATGGCGACTTCCATCTCGGGCGACCCCGATCCGGAAGACCTGCGCAAGTATTTCCGGGCGCTGCAACGCGCGCAGCGGGACATCGATCTGCGTCCGGAGCTCTACACGCACTATTACAGCAAGGAATTCCCGGCGCGCTTCGTCGAACAAATTGACACGCGGCGCTGGGGTCCGGGCGAGCGCATCGTCTTCGAACCCTATACGAAGGAAGTGTTCGAGGAGTCCTTCAAGTGGATCGCCGAGCGCCGCATCTTCGCCGAAGGCGACATGGGGCCGGGCAAGTACGAGGATTCGGTTATTTCTCTCGCAGCCTAGGCCTGCTCGAAATTCATTCCGAAAGCCTCCGGAGGCTTCGGACCCCAGACATAGAGGGAATCCTCGGCCGGGTAGTTGGTCGCTTTCCAGTTCGAGTCCGCAGGGATGTAGTCGATGTCGCAGAAGTACTCGGCCATGCTGTCCCAGGGATCGCGGATGTAGTGGAAGAAGTTCGAGCCGATCACGTGCCGGCCGAATCCCCAGCCGTCCTTATAGCCCTTGTCGAGCAGCCGGCAGGCGCCCATGCCGATCTCGTCCACGTTGCCGACCTCGAAGCTCGCGTGATGGAAGCCCGGCCGGTCGGATTTGATGTAGCCGAAGATGTGATGATCGCTGCCGCCCTGCCCGCGCATGAAGGCGACGATGTCCTGCGCGCGGTCAGAGAGCTGCAGTCCGACCACGCGCGTATAGAAGTCCACCATCTTCTCCATCTGCGCCGTGAATCGCAAGGTGTGGCCCAGGCGCGTCGGCCGCACCTGAACGTCGCGCTTCGGATGGCCGGGCACGCCGGCCCGGTTCAGGTGGCCGGGATTGTTGATTTTCCACTCCGGGGCGGTCCGCCACTTCGCGGCTTCCGCGACGCGTACGTTCACGAGCAGCCTGTCGGGGTCGCGGAACCAGATGCCATCGCCCGGAGTTTCCTTCGGCGCGTCCACGAGCTTCACGCCCTCTTGCGCGAGCCGCTTCTTCAGGCCCTCGAGCTCGTCGGCCTTCGTCCCGAAACACACATGGTGCATATGTTTCTTCTTGCCTTCGACCAGGATCACCTGGTCCTGGTCGCGGCCCGGGCAACGCATGACGATGCGTTTGTCGAACTCGCGGCCTTCCATGCCGAAATCGGTGTAGAACTTCTTGCCGACCGTAGCATCCGGCACGGCAAGAGCGATGTGCTGCAAAGAACGAACCGTCATGGCCCCCTCCGAGCTGGTATTCGCTGTCACGCCAATTGTACCGTCTGGCGGAGCGTATAGTAGCCACTGCGCTTAGTCGCACGAGGAGGCGAACATGTCCGGCAAGCTGCCGCACGTCAAGGTTGCACCGAAGGGCATGGGGCTCAACGACTTTGTCGCCCACGAGGAGGGTTTCTACGCGGACGAAGGCATCGAGGTCGAGCTCGACTGGAAGACCTTCCGCGGCACCCAGTCGAGCTGGAAGAAATACGACTACTTCCAGCGGCCGCAGGACAAACCCTATACCGGGGGCGGGGCCGAGCAGGTCGTCCAGTGCGCCTGCCTGTGGGGAACGATCAGCAACGCGAGCGCCGGCATGGGCCGCATGGTGGCCGACTGCCACGGCGTCTCGCCCTGGTCTATCTTCGTTCGCCCGGAGTCGAAGGTCCGCAGGCCCGAGGACTTGAAGGACGTCCCCATCGCAGTCGGCATGCGTGCCGGGAGCCACTTCAACGTGCCCTTCCGCCTGGAGAAGTACATGCCGCTCGAGCACATCAAGACGGTCAACGTCGGCGGGTTCGGCGCGCGTCTCGCAGCGCTTCTCAACGAGGAAATCGGGGCGGCGAGCCTGCTGCCGCCGCAGATCGACATGGCGAAGCAATTGGGTCTTCGTGAAATCATCGCCGACGAGTTCCATACGCTGTGGTGGGTGCCGGAGTCTGCGCCGCAGGAAGAAGTGCGCGCGTACCTGCGCGCGCTCGACCGCGCCGAACGAGTGCTCGAAGCTGATCTGCCGAAGTATCTGCCGCTGTGGAAGCACTGCGTTCCGCCCGAATTCCAGGACCGGGAATGGGACTATGGGCGCTTCTCCCGCGGCGAGCGCTTCGTCTACAAGCCGATTCCCCGCGAGGAGTTCGAAGGCGTGTTCGAACAGGTCAAGCGCTGGGGTCTGGACCAGCACCTCAAGGAGCGCTCTTTCGACAAACTCGTCTACCGCGCCGCGCCCTGATCGGGCATCATGGCGGCTCTTATGGCCGCTGCCGTTCCGAGCAGTGTTTCGCGTACCTCCCTGGTCACCGGCGCAGCGCGCGGAATCGGCCTGGCGACGGCGCAGGCTCTTCTTGCCGCCGGACACCGGGTTGCCATGGTGGACCGGGACGGGGACGCCCTGCGCGCAGCTGCAACCAAGCTGCCTTCGGACCGCGTGCTCGCGCTCACGCAGGACGTCGCACAGGCCGATGCGGGCAAGAATCTCGATGAGGCGGTGCGAAAGCGCTGGGAACCTGTTGCTATCCTCGTCAACAACGCGGGCATCCCCTCCCCGCGCCGCGGCGGGCATACCGCGGGCCTTCTCGAAACGTCGGTGGAGGAATGGAACGCCGTGCTGGAGGTCAATCTTTCCGCGGCGGTCCGACTGTGCCGCACGTTCATTCCGTTCATGCGCGAGCGGCGCTGGGGACGCATCGTGTGCGTCTCGTCGCTTGCCGGGCGCTCGCGAAGTTACATTTCCGGCGTGAGCTACATGGCGGCCAAGGCCGGCCTGCTCGCGCTCTCGCGCTCGATCGCCGGCGAGTTCGGGCGCGAGGGCATCACCGCGAACTGCGTCGCGCCCGGCTACATCGATACCGCCATGGCGGCGCTTCACGGCGAGGAAAAAAACGTGGAGATCGCGAAGAACATTCCGGTCGGGCGCGCCGGCACGCCGCAGGAAGTCGCTGCCGCCATCGCGTTTCTCGCGTCCGAAGAGGCAGGCTACGTAAGCGGTGCAGTCATCGACGTAAACGGCGGCATCTTCATGGCCTGATCGGCCTCCGGTTGGGCGCCTGCCCACATCGTGTCGCCGGGCCGCACGGCAATCGCGCGAAGCGCATTCTCTGGCAGAATTGCGCGATAACAAGAGGAGGGGAAACCATGTCGAATCGAATCGGATTGCTGGCTCTCGCAATCTCTGCGAGCGCATTCCCGGGCGTCGCGGGCGCGCAGGCCACCATCGGCTTCGCCACGCTGCAGCCCGGCACACTCCTGAACGCCCAGGCGTCGGTGATCGCCAAAGTGGTGCAGGACCATTCCAAGCTGCAGGTGCGCGTCATCGGCTACGGCGGCGACACGGGCATCATCGACGCGGTCAACTCGCAGAAGGCGGATTTCCTGCTGCTCGACATCGGCGAGCCGGCCGAGGCGCAGCGCGGCGAGAACGTCTGGAAGGGCAACCCCAAGCCCAACCTGCGCGTCGCGATGACGCTGTTCGGCTTCCAGATGGCGTTCTGGGTGCGCCAGGATTCGCCGGTGAAGAGCATCGCCGACTTGAAGGGCAAGCACGTGCCTTCGGACTGGGTCCAGCAGACCAGCGTGATCACGCACCTGAACGCGCTGCTCGCCGCAGGCGGCGTCACCATGAACGACGTGCAGAAGGTGCCGACGGTAAACGTGATCCGCGCCTCGGAAGATTTCAAGTCCGGGAAAATCGACCTGTTCTTCTTCGCCGTCGGCGCGCCGAAGGTGCAGGAGATCGCCGCCTCGGTGGGAGGATTGCGCGTGCTGCCCATGGACGTGTTCCCGGATTCCGAGTCACGCATGAAGAAGATCCGCCCCGAGTATTACTTCTCCACGGTCAATCCCGCGCCCCACATCGCCGGCATCGACAAGCCGACCAAGGTGCAGACCATCGACTTCATCGTCGGCGTCGGAACCCACGTGAAGGACGACGTCGTGCGCGACTTCATCAAGGCCGTGTCCTCCAACAAGAAGGAGCTGGTCGAGGGCCATCCAAACTTCAACGCCTACGACCCCAGGCAGTCGGGCAAGCCGCAGGCGCGCCTCGCCTACCACCCGGCCGCGGAGAAATACTGGAAGGAAGTCGGCTTCACTGGAAAATGAGCGGCCGCTAGCCACTGGAATCCAGAGGCAGCGTGGAAGAACTCTCGGCCGCGGCGCCGCCGCGAACCGCCGCCGGCCGATTCGCCCAGGTTGCGCTCGCCGCGCTGCTGACGCTCGGCTCGCTCGCCTACAGCGTCGGCTTGACCCGCGCCATGGGGCTGGTGATGTTTCCGGAGCAGTTCATCGCCGCCATCTACGGCGTGTGCCTTGCGCTCCTCTTCATCAGCTTCCCGGTGGTGCGCTGCACCGCGCGCACCGATATCCCCTGGTACGACTGGCTGTTCGCCGTCGCCGGGCTGGCGGTCGGCCTGTATGTGGCGGTGACCTTTCCGCGCCTCACGGCGCAAGCCGGGACGATCACCGCCGAGCTGCTGATCCTCGCGGCGGCGCTCGCGATCCTGACGCTTGAAGGGACGCGGCGCACCTCGGGCTATTCGCTGGTCATCATTACCGTGGCGCTGACGGCCTGGGTCCTCGTGGGGCATCTCGTGCCCGGGGAGCTGCGCACGCACAAGGTCGATGCGCCGACGCTCGCCATCTATCTCAGCTTCGACAATAACGGCCTGCTTGGCGTGGTGCTCGAGATCGCCGCCACCATAGTGATCGCCTTCGTGCTCATGGGGCAGCTGCTCGCGCGCTCGGGAGGCTCGGGCTTCTTCAATGATTTTGCGCTCGGCCTGATGGGCCGCTACCGCGGCGGCGCCGCCAAGATCGCCGTGGTGGCCTCGAGCCTCTTCGGCAGCATCTCGGGCATCGCCGCGGCGAGCGCGCTGGCGGTCGGCGTCGTGACGATTCCGCTCATGAAGAAGTCCGGCATCCCGGCGCGGCTCGCTGCCGCCATCGAGGCCTGCTCGGCTAACGGCGCCCAGCTCATGCCGCCAGTGATGGGCGCGGTGGCCTTCGTCATGGCCGACTTCCTGCAGGTGCCTTACCGCGAGGTGGCCATCGCCGCGGTGCTGCCATCGGTCCTCTACTACGCCGCCCTATTCATCCAGTGCGACCTCGAGACGGCGCGCCACGGCTTCGGCAAGGTCGCGCGCAGCGAGATCCCGAAGATGGGCCCGGTGCTGAAGACCGGCTGGATCTTCATCGCGCCGTTCGCCGCCATCGTCGGCGCCATGTTCTGGATGAACTGGGAGCCCGAGCCCTCGGCGGCGCTCGCCTCCGTGATCATCATCGTGCTCGGCCTCGCCATCGGCTACCGCGGCACGCGCATGAAGGTGCAGGACATCTGGAGCGCGATCATCGAGACCGGCATCGGGGTGTGCGAGATCATCG
>DATHJM010000291.1:0-7938 GCA_035489775.1 Burkholderiales bacterium | reverse complement strand
ACGAGCGAAATGACTTGCGGCGCGACTTCGCCCGCGGCGCGCTCGACTTCGGCGACGCGCGCTTCCTCGACGCCGCCGAGAAAAGCAAGCGTCACATGCAGATTCTCGGAACGCGTCGGCCTGCCGCCGCACAGCACGTGGAGCTCGCTCGACCAGCGGGCGAGCTGCGCGCGTACTTTTTCATCGGGCCACAGCGCGAAGAACAGCCTCACCTTCACTCGAGCAGCGCGATCGCCTCGGCGGCGATGCCTTCGCCGCGGCCGATTGCGCCGAGCCGCTCGGCGGTCTTCGCCTTGACGTTGACCTGGTCGGGACGGATCTCGAGATCGGCGGCGAGGTTCGCGACCATCGCGCCGATGTGCAGAGCCATCTTGGGCGCTTCGGCGATGATAGTGGCGTCCAGATTGGCGATCGAGAATCCGGCTTCGCGGACCTTCCCGCCGACCTCGCGCAGGAACGCGCGGCTGTCGGCGTTCTTGTATTTCGGATCGCTGTCCGGAAAATGCCTGCCGATGTCGCCGAGCGCGGCCGCGCCGAGCAGCGCGTCGCACACCGCGTGGATCAGCACGTCGGCGTCGGAGTGCCCCGAAAGCCCCTTTTCGAACGGGATGGTCACTCCGCCGAGGATAAGCTTGCGCCCCTTGGCGAGCGCATGAACGTCGTAACCCTGCCCGATCCTCATGCCCCCGCCTTCAGCAGACGCTCGGCGATTTCAAGGTCGGCTGCAAATGTGACCTTCAAGTTCTTGGCGCTGCCTTCGACCAGCTTCGGCTTGTAGCCGAGCGCCTCCACCGCGCTCGCATCGTCGGTGACGTGCTCGGCCTCACGCAGGGCCCGCAGGAGCATGCCGTGGCGGAACATCTGCGGCGTTTGCGCCCGCCACAGGCCGTCGCGCGGCTCGGTGGCGAGGATGCGATGCTCGTCGTCCGCCCGCTTCAGGGTGTCGGCGACGGGAATGGCGAGAATTCCGCCGACCTCGTCCCGCCCGGCTTCGTCCATGAGGCGGCGCAATTCCGCCTTTCCCAGGCATGGGCGCGCCGCGTCGTGAACGAGCATCCAGTCGTTCGGGTCGACCGCGCTCGCGGCGGCGACAATGCCGTTCAGCACGCTGTCGCGCCGGCTCGCCCCGCCGCAGTAGAGCGGCGCAAGCCGCTGGCCGAACGCGCTCCAGTCGTGCGTGCGGAAGTCGGTGTCGGCCGGCGCGAGCACCACGAATACGACTTCGACTTCAGGTGCGGCGAGCAGGCGCTCGATCGAGTGGTACAGCATCGGCTTTCCCGCGAGGGGCGAGTATTGCTTCAGGCCGTCGGCGCCGAAGCGGGATCCGGAGCCGGCGGCCGGAACCAGACCGAAATATCGCGCGGTCATCGATCAAGTCACTGAAATCGAGTGGGATTCTGGAAAGCCTGCACGCTATAATTATACCGGTCTCCCGAGTTCGAACTGGTGCTTCGTAAATCGAGGCGCCGTTCAACTCGGGTTTTGCTATTTCTATCGCGAAAACGATGAGCGCAGCCGTCCTTCCGGAAACGGAAAAGAACACGAGCGTTACCCGCCTGCACGGCTCGAGCGACGCGCTGGCGCTCGCGCGCGCAGCGCAGAGCTCGCGGCCGGCCGTCGTCTTCTGCGCGCTGGCGACCGAGGCGCAGAGGCTGAAGGACGAGGTCGCGTGGTTCGCGCCGCAGCTCTCCGTGCTGCTGCTGCCCGACTGGGAGACCCTGCCCTACGATGGCTTTTCTCCGCACCATGATCTGGTGTCCGAGCGCCTGGCGACGCTGTACCGCATCATGCGCGAGGACTTCGACATCGCGATCGTTCCCGCGGCGACCGCGCTCACGCGCCTGGGCCCGCCGTCTTTCCTCGCGGGCCACAGTTTTTTTCTCAAAACGGGAGAAGCACTCGAGCTCGACGCGCTGCGCGCGCAGCTCGCGCTCGCCGGCTACAGCCACGTCACGCAGGTGGTCGCGCCGGGCGAGTACTGCGTGCGCGGCGGCCTGATCGACCTCTTTCCCATGGGCAGCGCCCTGCCCTACCGGCTCGACCTGATCGACGAGGAAATCGAATCGATCCGCTGTTTCGATCCGGACACCCAGCGCACGCTCTACACGGTCGCGGAAATCCGGCTGCTGCCTGCGCGCGAGTTTCCCATGGACGAAGCGGGGCGCAACCAGTTCCGCAGAAGCTTTCGCGACACCTTCGAGGGCGATCCGTCGAAGAGCCGGATTTACAAGGACGTGAGCAACGGCGTTGCGCCCGCCGGGATCGAGTACTACCTGCCGCTGTTTTTCGAGCAGACCGCCACGCTCTTCGACTACCTGCCGAAGAGCGCCACCGTCTGCATGCACGGCCAGGTGCACGATGCCCTCACTGAATTCTGGCGCGATGCGCAAAGCCGCCACCAGCTCCTGCAGGGCGACCGCACGCGGCCCTTGCTCCCGCCCGCGGACATTTTCTTGAGCGCCGAGGACTTTTTCGTGCGGGCGAAATCCTTCAAGCGGGCGGGCATCGAAACGGCGGGCGGCGCCCCGATCGCGCATCCCCTGCCCGAGCTCGCGGTGGAGCGGCGCGCGGGAGATCCCCTGCACCGCCTGAAAGCGTTTCTCTCGGAGACGCCCTGCCGCGTGATGCTGCTCGCCGAATCGCCCGGCCGCCGCGAAACGCTGTCGCAGTACCTGGCCGAGTACGGCCTCGCGCCCGAGACTTGCGCCGGGTTCGAGGCATTCCTGCGCTCGGAAACGAGGTTCGCGCTCGGCGTGGCGCCGCTCCTCGCCGGCTTCTTCCTCGATGCGGAACAACTCTGCTTCGTCACCGAGTCGGAGCTTTACGCCGGGACCGCCCGCTCCCGTGCGGCGCGCGACCGGGCGCGCGTCAGCTCGGTCGAAGGCATGCTGCGCGATCTGTCCGAGCTGCGCTCAGGCGACCCGGTGGTGCACGTGCAGCACGGCATCGGGCGCTACCGCGGCCTCGTGGATCTGGACCTTGGGGAAGGCGCGACGGAGTTTTTGCTGCTCGAATACGCGGACGAGAACAAGCTCTACGTGCCGGTGGCGCAGCTGCACTCGATCGGCCGCTACTCGGGCGGGCCGCCCGAGCAGGCGCCTCTGCACAAGCTGGGCGGGGACCAGTGGGACAAGGCGAAGCGCAAGGCCGCGCGCGCGGTGCGCGACACCGCCGCGGAATTGCTCAACCTCTACGCCCGGCGCGCGACCCGCCAGGGACACGCGTTCAAGCTCAATCAACACGACTACGAAGCCTTTGCGGGAGGTTTCGGCTTCGAGGAAACGCCGGACCAGGCGGCCGCCATCACTGCCGCGATCGAAAACATGAAGAGCGGCAAGCCGATGGACCGCCTTGTCTGCGGCGATGTCGGCTTCGGAAAGACGGAAGTCGCTCTGCGCGCCGCCTTTGTCGCCGTCGCCGACGGCATGCAGGTCGCGGTTCTGACGCCCACGACGCTGCTGGCGGAGCAGCATTTCCATACCTTCAGCGACCGCTTCGCCGACTGGCCGATCAGGCTTGCAGAGCTGTCGCGCTTCAGGAGCGGAAAGGAAACCAACGCGGCGCTCGGGGGACTCGCCGCAGGGGAGATCGAGATCGCCATCGGCACGCATAAACTCCTGCAGAAGGACGTGAAGTTCAAGCGCCTGGGCCTGGTCATCGTCGACGAAGAGCACCGCTTCGGCGTGCGCCAGAAGGAGGCCTTGAAGGCGCTGCGCGCCGAGGTGGACGTGCTCACGCTCACCGCGACGCCGATTCCGCGCACCCTCGCGATGTCGCTCGAAGGCCTGCGCGATCTCTCGGTGATCGCCACCGCTCCGGAGCGGCGCCTTGCGATCCGCACCTTCGTCACCCCGTATTCGCAGGGCATTATCCGGGAAGCCGCTCTGAGGGAGTTGAAACGCGGCGGCCAGATCTTTTTCCTGCACAACGACGTCGCCTCGATCGAGGTGATGCGCGAGCGCCTCGAGAAGCTCCTTCCCGAGGCGCGTATCGCCGTCGCTCACGGCCAGATGCGCGAGCGCGATCTGGAGCGCGTGATGCGCGAATTCCTGCAGCAGCGCCACAACCTGCTGCTCTGTTCGACGATCATCGAGACCGGAATCGACATCCCGACCGCCAACACCATCCTCATCAACCGCGCGGACAAATTCGGCCTCGCGCAGCTGCACCAGTTGCGCGGCCGCGTCGGACGCTCGCACCACCAGGCCTACGCCTACCTGCTCACCCCGGGCGAGGAAGCCTTGTCCGCCGCCGCGAAGAAACGGCTGGAGGCGATCCAGATGATGGAGGAGCTGGGCTCGGGGTTCTACCTCGCCATGCACGACCTGGAGATCCGCGGCGCGGGCGAAGTCCTCGGGGAATCGCAGTCGGGCGAGATGCAGGAAGTGGGCTTCAACCTCTACGCCGACATGCTCGACCACGCGGTGCGCTCGCTGAAAGCCGGCCGCGAGCCGGACCTGTCGCAGCCTTTCGAGGTCACCACCGAAATCAACCTGCATTTTCCGGCTTTGCTGCCCGCGAGTTACTGCGGCGACGTGCACGAACGCCTGGTGCTCTACAAGCGGTTCGCCAATTGCGGGAGCGCCGGGGAGCTCGAGGCGATGCAGGAGGAACTGGTCGACCGCTTCGGCGACCTGCCGCCGGCGGCGCGCGCGCTGATCGAGAGCCACCGCCTGCGCATCCTGGGGCGGGCGCTCGGCGTGGCCCGCGTCGACGCCGCGGCCGAATTCATGCAAATTCAGTTCGTGCAGCATCCCCCGCTCGACCCGGCCCGCGTGCTTGCGCTCGTGCAGAAGCAGCGCGGCTGGAAACTCACCGCGCCGAACAAACTGCGCGTCGAGCGCGTAACGAGCGAACTCGTCGAGCGCGCCACCTCCGTCAGGCAGGTGCTGGATGGACTCGCGCAGGCTGTCGTCATTCCCGAAAATTCCGTCATCCCCGCGAAAGCGGGAATCCAGAGACGATAATCGAGGCACTCACGTGTCCTACCTCGTCATCCAGGGCCTCGACATCGAAACCCGCGACCTCAAGCAAATCGCCAAGCTCTCAGGCAGCACGCGCACCGAAAAAATGGGCAAAAACGTCTTCCGCCTGCACGACTACAAGACCCAGGAGGGCGTCTCCGAATACTGCTTTCGCGCGGAGCTCGACTTCGCCTTCGTGCCCGTGCCGCGCAAGCTCTCCGACTTCGGCCTGGTGGCGATGGACATGGACTCCACCCTCATCACCATCGAATGCATCGACGAAATCGCCGACATCCGCGGCATCAAGCCCCAGGTTGCGGCGATCACCGCGAGCGCCATGCGCGGCGAGATCGAGTACCACGAAAGCCTCCGCCGGCGCCTCGCGCTGCTCGCCGGACTCGATGAATCGGCGCTGCTGCGCGTCTACGAAGAGCGGCTGCGGCTGTCGCCCGGCGCCGAGCGCATGCTGGAGCGGCTGCGCTCGCTCGGAATCAAGACGCTCCTCGTCTCGAGCGGATTCACCTTCTTCACCGAGCGCCTGAAGCATCGCCTTTCGCTCGACTACACCCTGTCGAACACCCTCGAATTCAAAAACGGCAAGCTCACCGGCAAAGTGCTCGGCCGCATCGTTGATGCGTCGGTCAAGGCCGCGAAAGTGCGTGAACTGCGCGACGGACTGCGGCTCACGCGCGAACAGGTCATCGCCATCGGCGACGGCGCCAACGACCTCGCGATGATGGCGGAGGCCGGCGTTTCCATCGCGTATCACGCCAAGCCGGTGGTGCGGGAGAAGGCGACTTACTGTTTTGACTGCGTAGGGCTGGATGGGTTGTTGAATCTTTACGCCTGAAGGTGGGACGGGACCGCAGTCTCTACGTTCACACGCGAGCAATACAATGGTGCCTGGTCCGCCCGTATCGGAAGACATGGCACACATGATCGAAATCGAGAGCCCATTAGAGCGCGCACTTTCAGAAGGGCGGCCTTCACCCGATGATCAAGACTGAAACCCGGGAGCGCATCGCGACGATCGAGCTTGCGCGCCCCGACAAGAAGAACGCGCTCACGGCCGCGATGTATGCGGCGATGACCGATACGCTCGCCGCCGCGGAGTCCGACCCGGGCGTGCGCGCGATCGTGATCCACGGTACGCGCGATTGCTTCACCGCCGGCAACGACCTCAAGGACTTCCTCGGAGGCCCGGCGGGCGCTTCGCAGGCGCTGCGCTTCGTCTCTGCTCTCTCGAAGGTCGGGAAGCCCGTAGTCGCCGCAGTCGGCGGGCCGGCGGTGGGAATCGGCACCACTTTGCTTCTGCACTGCGACCTGGTGTACGCGGCGCCGGGCGCTCGCTTCCAGCTGCCCTTCGTGCCGCTCGGCCTGGTGCCCGAGGCGGCTTCGAGTCTGCTGCTGCCGAGGGTCGCGGGTTATCAGCGAGCCGCCGCATGGCTGCTCCTCGGGCAGGCGTTCACCGCGGCCGAAGCCCTGGCCGCCGGCATCGTCACCGAGATCGTGCCGGAGGAAACCCTGTTCGAGCGCGCGCGCGCCGCGGCAGCGGCGCTGGCCGCGCTGCCGCCCGAGTCCGTGCGCCTGACCAAACAATTGATGAAGCAGCCAGTCGCGGCGGAGGTCGCAGGGCAGATGGCCGAGGAAGCACGCCTGTTCGCCGAGCGGCTGCAGTCGGCGGAAGCCAAGGAAGCGATGGCCGCATTCATCGAAAAGCGCAAACCCGACTTCTCGCGGTTCTAGCAATCCTGGTCCACGGCCAGACCGCACGCGGTCTAACGGCGGCTGGAATCGGTCTAGCGGAACCTGGCCGCGCGCTTGCTGTACGCGGTAATTGCTTTTTCGAGGTCTTCGTATTCCTCGCAGGGGATGAGGCAGATCTCCCGCAGGGCGGCGAGCTGCTCCTGCGCTTTCTGCACCTCGTTCGCGAGGAGATAGGCCTCGCCGAGGTATTCGCGCGCGCCGCGATGGCGCGGGTTGAGCTCGAGCGCGCGCCGGTAGTGCTTGAAGGCGGAATCGAGCTGCCCGGCATTGCGGTAGGCGTAACCGAGGAGATTGTGGATGTCCGGGTTGCGATCGTCCTGCAAAAGCGCCTTGTTCAGACGCTCGGTCGCGCTCTTCCAGTCCTTCGCCTCGACCGCCTTCTTTCCAGCAGCATGGTCCGATCCGGCGGCCGACGTAGGGTCCTGCTCGCCCGGATCGGCCTTCGATCCCGGGGCCGCGACGTAGAGACTTCCGAAAACAAGCGCGGCTAATGCGCCCGCCGCAATGCGGCGCACGGCGGGCGCGAAGCGCTCAGCGCTGCGCAAGCAGGAACGCTTTCGCCTCGCGCAGCTCGGCTCGATCGGTGTCGGCGTTCTTGGCGAGCGCTGCGAGCTTCTCGAAATACGCGCGCGCCTTGCTCCGATCGCCGGCCGCCTGCGCCGCCTTGGCTGCGCCGTAGAAGCCGTGCAGCCGGTTTTGCGCGACGTGCAGCGAGGCCTCGTATGCCTGCAATGCCGCGGCGGGCTGGCCGAGCTCCAGAAGCAGGTCGCCGAGCATCTCGCGCATCGGATAGAGGCGGTTTTCCATCGCCACGTGCTTCTCGGTCGAATCCTCCAAATCCGCTGCGCCGCGCATAAGCTTGAGCGCATCGTCCTTGCGCCCTTCCGCGCTCGCGCGCCAGGCGCTCGCAGCCAGGACGAGCACCTGGATCTGCTCGGCCCAGTAGCTGTTCTCCGCCGACTTGCTCAAGGCCTGGAGCCGCTCGATTTCCCCCTTCGCCATCGCGGGGTTCCCCGTCTTTGCGGCGCCCACCGCACGAGTGAACCGGGGAATCGCCTCCGCGTAGGCATAGAGATCCGGAGGAACGGCCAGGTTCGCGGCCTCGGACCAGGCCGCGCGCTCGAGCACGTAGCGTGAAGCGGGCGCAATCATGCCGGTGTCCCTGCCGTAGTTCCGCGCGCCGCTGAACTTGGGGATCGCCTGCAAC